>NZ_JBFGBM010000008.1:0-29299 GCF_041567615.1 Muriicola sp. | reverse complement strand
GGGAACAGATCCAGTTGAGAGGTTACGAGAACAACTCCCTTACTCCCGTAGACCCGATAACCTTCGCCCAGGAAGGGGGTATTGTGTACAATAAATACACCATGGAACTCAGATATCCGCTGACCCTGAAGCCTTCAGCCTCTATTTATGGCCTGACATTTTTGGAAGCAGGTAACTCTTTCAACAATTTTAAGGACTTTAATCCGTTTCAACTAAAAAGGTCGGCCGGTGTGGGCCTGAGGATTTTCATGCCTGCCTTTGGTTTACTGGGGATAGATTTTGGCTACGGATTTGATGAGGACCTGAGACCACAGTCTGTGGGGAACGGTCCGAGTGGCTGGCAGACGCACTTTATCATAGGCCAGCAATTCTAGGATTTTCTACTTCCCTTTAAAAAGGTAAAGCGCTCATACTAAAAGTTTTAATAATTTTGGCACGATATTTTCTATGTACTAAACCTGAGTAACATGAAGACAAACGTTCTTTTAATCACTGTCTTGTTCCTGACCGCCTTCAATGCCATCGCGCAGCGGGGTGTACGGATCGGATATGTAGACATGGAGTATATCCTGGAAAATGTGGAGGAATATCGGGAGGCAAATGAGCAACTCGAGAATCGGGTTCAGAGATGGAAACTTGAGATAGAGGAGAAGCAGGGAGTGATCGATCAGATGAAGAAAGACCTGATGGCCGAAAAAGTGCTGCTTACGGATGAGCTGATCGCCGAGCGTACAGAAGAGATCCAGATCCTTGAAAAGGAAATGCTGGATTACCAGCAAAACAGGTTTGGACCTAATGGGGATCTCGTCCTGCAAAAGCAAAGATTGATACAGCCGATCCAGGACCAGGTATTCAACGAAGTTCAGGCGATAGGAGCCAATAAAAAGTACGATTTTATTTTCGATAAATCTGCGGATGTCGTAATGTTGTACTCCGAAAAAAGGCACGATATCAGCGAATTAGTGCTGAGGGGTATCGCCAGGACCAGGAGGGTCAGCAAGCCGAATAAGGCGGCTGAAAGAGCGAGAATAGAAGCTTTTGAGGCAGCCGCTGCCGAGGAAGAGGAAGAAATGACGGACGCCCTGAGAGAAAGGCTTGAAAAAGCCCAGGAGGCAGATTCCCTGCGAAGACAAACGGCTGAGGACAAAAGAGCGGAACAGCTCAGACTCAGGGAGGAACGCAAGAAGGCCTATGAGGAAAGGAGGAAGAAACTCCTGGAAGAACGCGAAGCCAAGCAAAAGGAGAAGGAAGCTGAAAGGGCCAAGCAGACCGAACAAAAAAAGGATACAGTTAATTAGTACGGATTCAATTATAACACTCAAATAGTAAATTTAAAGTCATGAAACACTTGAAAAATGTAGCAGTAGCCATCTTGTTTTTTGTTGCCGCTACGGGGTTTGTCAACGCTCAAAGCAAAGTTGCACACATCAATGTAACCGAGCTCCTGTCGGCCATGCCGGAGATGAAAGCTGCACAGGCAGAACTGAAGAAACTGCAGGAAACCTACAAGGCGGATATAGAAAGCTCAATGACCGAGTTGCGCAACAAGTATACGCAATACCAAAGCGAGGCCTCTTCCAAGACCAAGGAGGAAAACGAAAAGAGAGCCGTAGAGCTCCAGGGCTTTGAGAGGAATATCGGTGAAGCACAGCAGGCTGCACAGCAGGAACTGGCTAAAAAGCAGGCCGAACTGTTCCAGCCGATCTCGGAAAAAGCCATGGCAGCCATCGAAAAGGTAGCTGCTGCCCAGGGCATCGAATATGTGATGGACTCCACCCAGGGAGGCGGACTCATCGTAGCCAAGGGTAAAGACCTGCTTCCTGAAGTAAAAAGGGAACTGGGATTCTGATCGAAAAACAATCCACTGAAAAAACCGTCCTCACCAGGGCGGTTTTTTTATTTTTACAGTAATCAAATCACCACAGATCTTGGACAACAGACCCATAGGTATTTTCGATTCCGGAGTAGGGGGGATATCGATCTGGAAAGAGATCAGATCAAAACTCCCTGCCGAGGATACACTCTACCTCGCAGACAGCAGGAATGCTCCCTATGGTGAAAAAGCTCCCGAGCAAATCCTGGATCTCAGTATCAAGAACACGGAATGGCTGCTGGATAAAGGTTGCAAACTCATCGTCGTCGCCTGTAATACAGCCACGACCAACGCCATTGATCACCTGAGGGCGCATTACCCCGTTCCCTTTATCGGGATAGAACCTGCCATTAAGCCCGCGGCCCTTGGATCCACCTCCGGGAAGGTGGGCGTGCTGGCCACAAAGGGAACCCTCAGCAGTGCGCTGTTCCACAGCACCTCCAGAAACCACGCCTCCCATATCGAGATCCTCGAACAGGAAGGCAGGGGCCTGGTGGAATTGATCGAACAGGGGAAGGCCCATTCAGAGGATACACGCAAGCTTATCCGCCAATACGTGCAGCCTATGGTGGCAGCCGGGATAGACCATCTTGTGCTGGGGTGTACGCATTATCCCCATCTCATCCCAGTGCTTAAAGAGGAATTGCCGGAGGGGATCAGGATCATAGACTGCGGGGAGGCAGTGGCGAGACAAACCTTCCGTATTCTGGAGGAACACAATCTGCTCTCATCGGAAAAGGACCGGACGATCCATCAATTTTACAGCAATGCAGACCACAAATTACTATCCCGCTTCCTTGAAGGGGTATCCGGTGATGTAAGGGTCACCTACTTAGATTTCTGACGGCGGGAATAAGTGCGATAAGTAAAGGGAACAGCATGTCGCTCATCTGCCGGGTGCCGTTCTTCCCTGAGGAGTTCCCATTGTCCGGGATCGATCTCGGGAAAAAATGCATCGGCTTCATATGATGCATGTACCCGCGTAATTTCCAGCAGGTTCGCATCGGCCATGGCCTGGGTGTAGATCTCTCCACCCCCTATGATGTAAACGGTCTCTTCCTGCGCAGCCCTCTCATAGGCCTCCTGCAATGAATGTACGACAACACACTGTTCGTATGGTGTGGTATAAGACCTGTCGCGGGTAATGATGATATGAAACCTGTTGGGGAGGGGCTTTGGGAAGCTCTCAAAGGTCTTCCTTCCCATGATGATCGTATGCCCGGTGGTGATGGCCTTAAAACGTTTGAAGTCGTCAGGAAGATGCCAGAGCAATTTATTGTCCTTCCCCAGGGCGTTGTTCTCGGCGGCTGCGGCTATGATGATAATGTTCCTCATTCCGCTTTTTTTTTAGGGGTCGATGGAAGGGGAAATTCCCGCTCTATCTCTTGTTTAAGGGCGGCTATCTTCTCCTTTTGTGCGATGATGAGTTTTTCGCGCTGAGACCGCTCCCAGTCCTTCCCTATAAATGGCGACAGGATGAAGACATTGACCAGGTGAACCACAAAAAGGATACCCCATACCCCTACAACCCAGTAAGACCAGTCGTAATCGGCTCCGTAATTAAACACCTTGTTGAGCAATACCAGCCCTACACCTCCGATCAGGAACCACACAAAATGCCGGTACAGATTCTTTTTGCGTTGGATTCGCTCCTGGGCGTGTTCGATCAGATCGTGTTGTTCCAGGTCCAACCCGGATTCTTTTCTGTGCTTCGAAATCATCTCAATCACTATCTTTAACAACAAAGATAGGCCAATTCCCATTGTATTTCGCGCATGGAGTTTAGCGATATGGTGACGGCCTGATCTCCCGTACCTGTTGATTTTAGAACATCAGAATAAGACCTATGGCCAAATTCAATCCCGACAGTCTGAGAAATTCCTTCCCTGTGGTAAAGCACACCCTCTATTTCAATACTGCGGCCATCGGGCTGATGTCTGAAGAACTGCTGGAATGGCGTCAGGAACACGATCTCGACTTCCTCATCGGGGGGAGTGAAATGAAGATGGAGAGCTTCCAGATGATCTCCGGGGTAAGGGACACCCTGGGGGAATTCTTCCATTGTCACCGGCAGAGGATCGCCCTGGTCCCGAATTTTTCGCTCGGACTGAACTTGCTGCTGGAAGGCTTGCCAAAAGAGTCAAGAGTATTGTTGCTGGAAACGGATTACCCGTCAGTGAACTGGCCTTTTGAAAGCAGGGGATTTCCTGTCTCGTACGCCACCCTGGGCTACGACCTCGAGGAGCAGATAGACAAAAAATTAAAGGAAGCGACCTATGACGTTTTTGCCTTCAGCCTGGTGCAATGGGAGGACGGAATAAGATTAGATCCCGAATTTATCAGGTATGTCAGAGACCAGTATCCCGATCTCTTGCTGATCGCTGACGGCACCCAATGCTGCGGAGCCTGCGATTTCAATTTTGATGCATCGGGTCTTGATGTCCTCGGTGGCAGCGGATATAAATGGTTGCTGGCAGGGACCGGGAATGGATACATGCTCTTTTCCGAAAGAGCTTCTCGCTTCTTCTCCCCAAAATCAACAGGATTCAATGCCGTCAATGCAAAACTGGAGGATAAAGGGAATATCCGCCTTCCCAAACACCTGGAACCGGGCCACCTGGACAGCCTCTGTTTTGGCAGTCTGGACTTCTCAGTGAAAAGACTAATGGAATGGGGGTTGGAAAACATAGAGGCATACAACGGTCGGATCGTCAGTCGCGCGGCAGAGAACCTGGCAGAGCTCAAACTGCTGGATGAGGCCGTGATGAGGAGGAAGGTACATGGAAATATACTCAACATCAGGGGAGACGACCGTTTGTTCAAATACCTGGCCCAAAACGAGGTGAGTTGTTCACAGAGAGGTGGGGGAATACGGTTGAGTTTGCACCTGTACAATTCTATAAGTGATGTTGACCGGCTCGTACAGATCCTGAAATCTGCTGATTCCTCCTTGACTAGTCCTGAAAAGTAACGGTCCAAAATTACGGATGTCAATTTTTTGTAACAGTATTATTATGAATTTGATAATAATGTGTTAATCATTGGAAATGAGTGTTTTAATATTATAATTTTGTCCCAAATTCTAAAACCGATTAAGATGGCTATTACTAAACAATACTTGAAATCAAAACCTGTAGTAAAAGTAACCTTTACTGTTCCTGCAGAAGATGCAAAAAAAGTGGCTGTTGTGGGTGACTTCAACAACTGGAACCCAAAAGGCAGCACGCTGAAAAAATTAAAGAACGGAAACTTCAAAGGCACTTTCGACCTTCCTAAGGAGAACACCTATGAATTCCGTTACCTGGTAGACGGCACCTATGTCAATGAGACCGAGGCCGATCGTTACCAGTGGAACGACTACGCCGGTGCTGAGAACGCCGTGTTGGAACTGTAATTCACTTCCAGAAAAGACTGTGATCCGGGATCTTTCGAAAAGGTCCCGGATTTTTTTTGTCTGAGTATTAAAGAAAAAAAAGGACTACTGGAATATAGTTGTCCTTCTTTATTGGTTTCTGGCCGGAAGAGATATTATAGTATCAAACTGCCACCATTCCCTTAATATGGGGATGCGGATTGTAATCCAGGAGGGTAAAGTCCTCGAACTTGAAATCGAAGATATCCTTTACCTCCGGATTCAGCACCATTTTGGGGAGGGGTCTGATGTCCCTGCTCAGCTGCAGTTCGATCTGCTCCAGGTGGTTGTTGTAAATATGGGCATCTCCGAAGGTGTGGACAAATTCTCCCGGTTTATAGCCGCAAACCTGGGCCACCATGAGGGTGAAAAGGGCATAGGAGGCTATGTTGAAGGGCACGCCCAGGAAAATATCCGCACTCCTCTGGTAGAGCTGGCAGGAGAGTTTGCCATCGGCCACATAGAACTGGAAAAAGGCGTGGCACGGAGGCAGGGCGGCCTTGCCATCGGCCACGTTCTCGCTAAAAGATTTTGAGGGATCAGGCAGCACGCTGGGGTTCCAGGCAGCCACCAGCATCCTCCTGCTGTCCGGATTGTTCTTAAGGTTATGGATGAGGTTTTTGATCTGGTCGATCCCATCCCCGTTCCAGTTGCGCCACTGGTAGCCGTAGACAGGCCCCAGATCGCCTTTCTCGTCGGCCCATTCATTCCAGATGCGTACCCCATTCTCCTGCAGGTATTTCACATTCGTATCCCCTTTGAGAAACCACAACAGTTCGTGTACGATAGATTTCAGGTGTAGTTTTTTAGTGGTGACCAAGGGAAATCCCTCATTGAGATCGAACCGCATCTGGTACCCGAAAACCGATATGGTGCCGGTTCCGGTACGGTCGCTTTTCCTGTTTCCGTTTTCCAGCACGTAATTGAGGAGGTCGTGATATTGCTTCATTTGGGATGTTGATAATGGTACGGATGTAAAAATAAAAAAAGCTCCACTTCGGTGAAGGTGCCTTCTTCGGCTTCTTTTGAAAACTTATTAACGAAGTGTTGAGGGAGGATCTACCCGAGGATCATCCCTGCGAAAGTAGCGGAGAGGAGGGAGGCGAGTGTGCCACCCAGAACAGCCTTCATCCCGAATTCGGACAGGGTCTTGCGTTGTCCCGGTGCCAGGGAGCCTATTCCCCCGATCTGTATACCGATAGAGGCGAAATTGGCAAACCCGCAGAGCATGTAGGTGGCCATGATGATGGATTTGTTGAATGCAAAATGGGTGCCGTTGCTCACATCTTTCAGGTCTGCCAGTTGGATGTACCCTATAAATTCACTCGCCGCCAGTTTTACGCCCAGTAACTGACCCATGAGGAGTACATCCTGGGAGTTGACCCCAATGAGCCACATCAGGGGGGCAAAGATCACCCCGAGAATGGCCTCCAGGGATAGCTGATCGTAGGCAGAATGGGAACTGATCCAGGCATTGAGGGTAGTCAGGTCGCCCACCCATCCGAGGATGCCATTGATCATGGCGATAAAGGCTACAAAAACGAGCAGCATGGCGCCCACATTCACCGCCAGTTTCAGGCCTTCTGTGGTCCCATTGGCAATGGCATCGAGGATGTTGGAGCCGATTTTTTCTGAGGAGATATGGATCTCTTTGTTGATATCCCCGGTCTGGGGATAGAGGATCTTGGAGATCACGATGGCACCCGGGGCGGCCATCACGGAAGCTGCGATAAGGTGGCGGGCGAACTCTAGCCGGAGTTGTTCGTCATTCCCTCCCAGGAACCCTATATAGGCGGCCAGAACCCCTCCGGCCACGGTAGCCATCCCGCCGATCATGACAAGCAGAATCTCAGAGCGGTTCATCTTTTCCAGATAAGCCTTGATCAGTAAAGGAGCCTCTGTTTGCCCCAGGAAAATGTTGCCGGAAACACTCAGGCTTTCCGCCCCGGAGATCCCCAGGAACCGGGTGAGCAGCCATGCCAGGCCCTTGACGATCTTCTGGATGACCCCCAGGTAATAGAGGACAGAGGTCAGGGCCGAGAAAAAGATGATGGTAGGCAGGATCTGAAAGGCGAAAATATAGCCGATATTGGGGTTGTCGAGGTTGAGCAATCCTCCGAAAATAAACTCACTGCCCGCCATGGTGTATTTCAGGATCTCATTGAAAAACTGCCCCAGCTTATTGAAGAACCACTGAATGGCAGGGACCTTCAGCACGCCTATGGCCAGGGAGAGTTGTATGCTCAGGCCAATGGCGGTGGTCTTCCAGTTGATGGCCTTTCTGTTGGCAGAGAAGATATAGGATATCAGCAAGAGGACAAGCATACCCAGGATACCCCTCCACAGGCTGTCTATGGAAAATCCCTGGTTGGGAGCGATAAGTCCGTCAGAAGAACCGACTGCCTCTGAAATTGCCAGCGTCGGAATGCTATCGGTCAGGAGGCTATCAGGAGTGCTGATTTCCTGGCCCAGGGCCGGGAAGGAAAGCAGCAACAAAAGGGACAGCATCCAAAATCCTGGCTTCATAGGCGTGGGCTAGCAGATCATTTGCGTTTGGAGATTTCATCCCTCAAACGGGCCGCCTTTTCGTAGTCCTCACTGGCGACGGCTTTTTCCAGCTCCTTGCGGAGTTCGTCCATACTGAGTTCCTTATACGGGGCCTGAGAACCGGGATCGATCTCTACGGTTTCCCCTTCCTGCAGGATCTCATCCACCACGATACTGTCATCGATCTCCTCTTTCTCTTTCTCTTTGGAGGAGAATTTAAGGAAGATCCCTGCCTTATCAAGGATGGTTCTGTAGGTAAAGATAGGGGCGTTAAAACGCAGGGCCAGGGCGATAGCATCGGAGGTCCTGGCGTCTATGATCTCTTCCACCTTATCCCTTTCACAGATGATGCTGGAATAGAATACCCCATCCACCAGTTTATGGATGATGACCTGTTTGACCACAATGTCGAACCGATCGGCAAAATTCTTAAAAAGGTCATGGGTCAGCGGCCTCGGCGGTTTGATCTCCTTTTCAAGGGCAATGGCGATAGACTGTGCCTCAAAGGCACCGATCACTATGGGCAGTTTCCTGTCTCCTTCAACCTCGTTCAGAATAAGGGCATAAGCCCCGTTTTGGGTCTGGCTGTAGGAGATGCCCTTTATTTTCAACCTTACTAAACTCATAATCACTCCAATACCAAGAAGGGCTGTATAAATATAGGGAATGTCCTAAGTATTTAAACAGCCCTTCAAAGGCACAAATTAACAAAAATTAGGCGTTCTGGGCCTTAAATTCCTTTAATTTTTCGATGAGTTTAGGGACTACTTCAAAGGCGTCGCCGACAATTCCGTAATCGGCCGCTTTGAAGAATGGAGCCTCGGGATCCGAATTGATCACCACTTTTACTTTGGAGGCACTTACACCGGCCAAATGCTGTATGGCACCTGAGATCCCAACCGCAATGTAGAGGTTACTGGCCACGGGTTTCCCGGTCTGCCCCACGTGTTCCCCATGAGGACGCCACCCCATATCGCTTACGGGTTTAGAGCAGGCGGTTGCGGCGCCGAGTACTTTTGCCAGTTCTTCGATCATACCCCAGTTCTCAGGACCTTTCAGGCCTCTGCCTGCAGATACCACTATATCGGCATCTGCGATGGTTACCTCACCGGCTACTTTGTCTATGTTCACAGATTTGGTCGAGAAGACGCTGTCATCAAGGGAAGGATCAAAGGCAGCCTCTTCCAGGGAGGCTTTATTCTCATGGGCGCCATAGGCGTTGTTTGACACCCCTATGATCTTGATATCCGTATTGATCTCGGTATGGGCGAATCCCTTGTTGCTGAACGCCATGCGTTTTACGACCATGGGAGAAACACTGTCAGGGGCGGCCACGACATTGGGAACATAACCCGCTTTGAGCATACCCGCCAGGAGACCTCCCAGGTATTTGGAGTCCGTACTTGAACTCAGGATGACCACCTTAACACCTTCCTGTTTAACGGCCTCCGCGATCACTGAAGCATAAGCCCGGGCATTGAAGACCTTGAGGGAGTCATTTTGAACTTTCAGGGCCTTGCTGACCCCAAAGTCACCGAGGGCTGATATATCCTCCGCCCCAAAACTGACAGCGGTGACGGATGTGCCCATTTCCTGGGCAACCTTATAGGCATAGGAGGCTGCCTCGAAGGCGTTTTTCTTAAGTTTTCCGTTTTCGGATTCGGTATATACTAGAACAGACATAAGTTGTATTTCTTAGGATTTGAGTGCGATTAAATGACTTTGGCTTCGTTGTGGAGCAGATTTACCAGTTCGCCTACATTACCGGCGTCGACGAGCTTTACCGGTCCTTTTGGTGCCGGTTTGTCAAAGGTCTTATCCTCCATGGCGTGAATGCCTTCAGTGGGTTCCAAGACATTGATTTTTTTCTGTCGGGCCATCATGATACCCCTCATGTTGGGGATGCGCAGATCGGATTCTTCCACAAGACCCTTCTGACAGCCAATGATCAATGGCAGGGAGGTTTCCAGGGTCTCTTTTCCCCCATCTATCTCCCGGATGGCGGTGGCCTTGTTTCCGTCGATCTCCAGACCGATACAGGTATTCACAAAGTTGATATCGAGCAGGGCTGAGATGATCCCGGGAACCATCCCCCCGTTGTAATCAATAGATTCCCTCCCGGCAATGATCAGGTCGTATCCGCCCGACTTGATCACCTCTGCAAGTTGCTGGGCTACGAAAAACCCGTCTGTGGGTTCCGCATTGATCCTGATGCCTTCATCGGCACCAATAGCCAGGGCTTTTCGCATAGTGGGTTCTACTGTGGGTCCACCGACGGTGGCCACATGGACGGTGGCACCTTGCTTTTCCTTGAACCACATAGCCCGGGTGAGTCCGAACTCATCGTTGGGATTGATCACGAACTGCACCCCACTGGTGTCAAACGCCGTATTATCTGCCGTGAAATTGATCTTGGAAGTGGTATCCGGAACATTGCTGATACAAACTAATATCTTCATCTGAGTTTTACTGATTTTATAGAATATTGTGGCTTCAAAGATAACTAATAAAAACAAAAAATACTATGCATGCATAATAAATTTTTAAAATGTTTTTGCCTTTACCGCCGGCTTATTTGATGGATAATTTCCTATTTTTGTTCGCATTTTAAAACGATTTCATCTAGAGAATCACAAGTATATGAAGACAATACAATTCAGGGAAGCGATCGCCGAGGCCATGTCCGAAGAAATGAGGAGGGACGAATCGATCTATCTCATGGGAGAAGAGGTCGCCGAATACAACGGGGCTTACAAGGCGTCTAAGGGAATGCTGGATGAATTCGGTCCCCGCCGTGTAATTGACACCCCTATCTCAGAGCTCGGTTTTGCAGGGGTTGGAGTAGGATCGGCCATGAACGGGAATCGGCCTATCATAGAATTTATGACCTTCAATTTTGCCCTTGTTGGAATAGACCAGATTATCAATAATGCCGCAAAGATCAGGCAGATGTCCGGGGGACAGTTCGATTGCCCTATCGTATTCCGTGGTCCGACAGCTTCAGCAGGTCAGCTGGCTGCCACCCATTCCCAGGCCTTCGAAAGCTGGTATGCCAACTGTCCGGGCCTTAAGGTGGTTGTCCCTTCGAATCCCAGGGATGCCAAGGGCCTACTCAAATCGGCTATTCGTGACAACGATCCCGTAATTTTCATGGAATCCGAGCAGATGTACGGAGACAAGGGGGAGGTGCCCGAAGACGAATATACCATCCCATTAGGCGTGGCAGAGGTGAAGCGGGAAGGAAAGGATGTGACCATCGTCTCCTTCGGTAAGATCATCAAGGAAGCTTATAAAGCTGCCGATGAACTGGAAAAGGAAGGAATACAGTGCGAGATAATCGACCTGAGGACTGTAAAACCCATGGACACGGAAGCTATCCTCACCTCCGTAAAAAAGACTAACCGCCTGGTGATCCTCGAAGAGGCCTGGCCATTCGGGAACGTAGCTACCGAGATCACCTATCAGGTGCAGCAAAAAGCCTTTGATTATCTCGATGCGCCCATCGCCAAGATCAACACAGCAGATACGCCTGCTCCCTATTCTCCCGTACTCCTGGAAGAATGGCTCCCCAATCACGAAGATGTGATCCGGGCAGTAAAAAAAGTGATGTACAAGTAAGACGTCCACAATAATACCGACAAAACTTCGTCTTCCTAAAACAGGCGAAGTTTTTTTATACGTAATTTTTCAGGGGTTTTGGATGTGATGACCGGGATCGCCCGACCGGATCCAACAAATTCCCATCAGACTGCCCAGTGTTGTACTATGAGAATATTATACCTCTTCCTCCTTTTCCTTTTAGCCGGTCACAGTTGGGCACAGACCAAGGTTAGCGGAATCGTGATCGATGAATCCGGTGAACCTGTCGCCTTTGCCAATGTGGTCTTTCCCAATTCCACAAAGGGGACGATTACCAATGACAACGGGCGATTTTATCTGGAATCGGATTTGCGCTATAATTCCATCCTGGTTTCCTTTATCGGATACCAGACCCTGGAAGTGCCCCTGCCCTCCCCGGTGAACTATGACCTGTCTATCGTGCTTCTGGAAGGAGAACAGTTGGATGAAGTAGTGGTCTACTCGGGCAAGCAGTCCAAAAAGGACAACCCGGCCATCGATATCCTGAAAAAGATCTGGGGCAGGAAAAGGATCAACGGGCTTCGCATGTTCGACCGGTATGAATACGACAAATATGAAAAGGTGGAATTCGACCTCAACACCATAGACAGTGCCCTGATCAAAAGCCGCATTTTCAAGGGCCTGGAATTTATCTTTGCCGATCTGGACACCTCAAGGATCACCGGGAAAACCTACCTGCCCATCTTTCTCAATGAGGTCTTTTCCAAAGTTTACGGGAACAACCTTATACAAAAGGAAAGGGAGGACGTGCTCGGGAACAAGAATTCGGGGTTCAGCAACAACCAGGCGATCACTGCCTTTGTGCAGGACCTGTATTCAGATTACAACGTCTATGCCAACTACCTGAAGTTCTTCGACAAGAGTTTTACGAGTCCCCTTTCCCGTACCGGCGTGGATGTTTACAACTATGTCCTTTCTGACAGTGCCTTCATAGACAATAAATGGTGTTACCAGATCATCTACTACCCGAGGAGGAAGAACGAGCTCACCTTCAAAGGGGATTTCTGGGTGAATGATTCCACCTTTGCCCTGAAGAAGATCAACCTGGAGGTCACTAAAAGTGCCAACATCAACTGGGTCAAGGAGATCTATATCGAACAGGAATTCGAGGTGGTCAACGATTCTGTCTTCCTCCTGAAGAGGGATTATATGCTTTCTGATTTTGCCCTTAATAAAAAGGAGAGTTCCAAAGGGATCTATGGTAAAAGGACCACGGTCTACGATCATTACAAATTCGATGACCCCAGACCCGATTCCTTTTACAGAACAGCCACAGATCCCTACGATCCAAAGGTCTTTGAACGGGACAGTACCTTTTGGAACCGCCACAGGCTCGAATCCCTCAACAAGGACGAAAGCGGGATCTACAGCCTGCTGGATACCCTGAAGACGGTTCCCAAATTCAATACCTATTACAATATCGTCAGTATTTTGGGATCCGGCTATGTGGAGATCGACAAATGGAATATAGACATAGGCGATATCTACAGCACCTTTGGCTTTAATGACGCCGAAGGGATACGGCTCCGAGGAGGGGCGCGAACTTTCTTCGGGCAAAATGACCCCTGGCGGCTGGAAGGATATATGGCTTACGGGTTTTCAGATCGCAAATTCAAACACGGTTTCTCGGCCAAGTTCCTGCTCGACAGGCAAAGCAGGCTGATCATCTCAGGGGGCAACCGCCGGGACATCGAACAACTCGGCCTGAGTCTTACGGCCACGAACGATGTCATGGGGAGAAGCGTAGCATCCTCCGCCGTACTGACGGTGGGAAACAACAACCGCCTATCCAACATCAACCTGAGTACTTTAAACCTGGAGGCTGAACCCCTGACGAATTTCAGGGTCCGGTTTGGCAGTTCATTCCGAACCCTGAGCTCGGCCCTGCCTGAGGCATTTAACCTGGATTATATCGACCCGGACTCACCCACGGGTGTTTCCTCAGAGGTAAAACAGTTCGATCTCACTACCACGCTGATTTATACCCCGGGAAAGCGGACCATAGGTTACGGGGTGGAGAGGCGGAACGTCAATGAGGAATACCCCACTCTTTTCTTTAATTATACCAGAGGCCTGGAAGGTTTTCTCGAAAGTGATTTCAACTATACCAAATACCAGTTTTCCTATACCCAGCCCTGGCAGATCGGTGGCTTTGGCAGACTCCTCAGTACCGTGGAGATCGGGAAAACGGTCGGAACCGTCCCCCTTAGCCTGCTCAATGTGATCCCGGGAAACCAGACGCTTTTCACCCTGTACAATACCTTCCCTAATCTCGATTTTTACGAATTCGTGACGGATACCTACGTGGCCCTCTACCTGGAACACAATTTTAACGGCAGGCTGTTCTCCCGTATCCCTTTATTACGCGACTGGAACCTGCGGGAGATCGTGGGCCTGAGGGGAGCCTGGGGGCAACTTTCCGATGAGAATATCGCCCTGAACAGTCCTGCCAATATCCCCCTGATTGCCCCCTCCGACAAGATCTACTGGGAATACTCCCTGGGGGTGGGGAATATCTTCAAGATCTTCAGGCTCGATTTCAACTTCAGGGGGAATTATCTCGAAAATCCGGACGCGAGGCCCTTCAGCGTTACAGGGACTTTTGGATTTCACTTCTGACAATTCCGTTTCCCAATTAGCTAAATACATGTCGCTCCAGGGGAAATTATTGCTTTTATATTCTAAACCGTTTCACTACTTTTGCAGCCGTTTTAACAGATAAATAACAAATCAAAATGGAATTGATCGTAACCCTTTTACCGGCATTTGGTGTGCTCGCCTTGCTGTTCGTCTTATTCAAAAACATTTGGGTGTCCAAACAGGAAGTTGGTGATCCCAATATGGCGAGGATCGCAAAAAACATTGCTGATGGTGCCATGTCTTTCCTCAAAGCAGAGTACAAAATACTCTCCATTTTCGTCGTGGCTGTGGCCGTACTCCTGTACTTCAAAGGAGAAAACGAAGCAGGATCAAATGGTATGGTGGCCCTTTCTTTCATCGTAGGAGCCATCTGTTCTGCCCTTGCCGGATTCATCGGGATGAGAGTGGCCACAAAAGCCAATGTACGCACTACTCAGGCGGCCAGGACTTCCCTTGGAAAGGCCCTTGAAGTGGCCTTCGCCGGAGGTTCTGTGATGGGCCTCGGGGTTGTAGGTTTAGGGGTTCTCGGGCTCAGTGGCCTGTTTATGATCTATCAGAATATTTGGCCTGAGGCCGAAAACCTGAGCATGGTGCTCAATGTGCTTTCCGGCTTTTCCCTGGGGGCATCTTCCATTGCCCTCTTCGCCCGTGTAGGGGGAGGTATCTATACCAAGGCTGCCGACGTGGGAGCCGACCTGGTAGGGAAGGTAGAAGCAGGTATCCCGGAAGACCACCCGCTTAACCCGGCTACTATTGCTGACAACGTGGGGGATAACGTAGGTGATGTTGCGGGTATGGGAGCCGACCTCTTTGAGTCCTATGTAGGCTCTATTATCGGAACCATGGTGCTGGGTGCCTACATCTTCACTCCTGATTTTGGGGGACTTGGGGCTGTATATCTTCCACTGGTTCTCGCTGCCCTGGGTATTGTGATGTCTATTTTAGGGACCTTCTTCGTTAAGGTAAAAGAAGGGGGAAATCCACAGACCGCACTGAACATTGGGGAATTCGGATCAGCCTTTCTTATGATCATCGCTTCTTACTTCGTGATCAATGCCATGATCCCGGATACCGTAACCGGATTGCCATTTGGTGCAATGGGGGTATTCTGGGCCACAATCGCCGGTCTTTTGGCTGGCCTGGGTGTAGGTAAGATCACCGAATATTATACAGGAACAGGTACTAAGCCCGTTAACGGGATCGTTCGTCAGTCTGAAACTGGCGCCGCGACCAATATCATTGCCGGTCTCGGCGTAGGGATGATGTCTACGGCTGTGCCTATCATCCTGATCGCAGGCGCTATTCTGGTATCCCATTATTTTGCCGGTCTTTACGGAATCGCGATCGCAGCCGTTGGAATGCTGGCCAACACCGGGATCCAGCTGGCTGTCGATGCCTATGGACCGATCTCTGACAATGCCGGGGGTATCGCTGAAATGGCTGAACTGCCAAAAGAGGTGCGTGAGCGTACAGATAAGCTCGATGCGGTAGGAAACACCACTGCAGCCATCGGTAAAGGATTTGCCATTGCCTCTGCGGCATTGACGGCCCTGGCTCTCTTCTCTGCCTTTATGAAAGTGGCCAATGTAACTGCCATTGACGTAAGCCGTCCTGATATCATGGCAGGCTTGTTGGTCGGTGGTATGCTGCCCTTTGTATTCTCGGCACTTTCCATGAATGCCGTAGGACGTGCCGCCATGGCCATGATCGAAGAAGTGAGGAGACAGTTCAGGGATATCCCTCAACTTTCCGCAGCTTTAAAGGTGATGGTGAAGTACGATTCCGACATGTCCAAAGCTTCTGCTGAGGACAGAAAGATCTTTGACGAGGCGAACGGAGTGGCTGAATACGAAAAGTGCGTGGCCATCTCTACCCAGGCTTCCATCAAGGAAATGGTATTGCCCGGACTTCTGGCTATTGCCGTACCGGTTGCCGTAGGCTTTATCGGTGGGGCAGAAATGCTGGGTGGACTCCTCGCTGGGGTGACCACGGCAGGGGTACTTATGGCCATCTTCCAGTCGAACGCCGGAGGTGCCTGGGACAACGCCAAAAAAATGATCGAGGCAGACGGACGTAAAGGTACGGATGCGCACAAAGCAGCTGTAGTAGGAGATACCGTTGGTGATCCGTTCAAGGATACGTCAGGTCCTTCCCTGAACATACTCCTTAAGCTCATGTCTGTAGTGGCCCTGGTGATCGCCCCGAGTATTGCGCTTTCAGCCGATGAGGTAACTGCCTATAACGTAGAAAAGATGTCGGGAGTCGCTATGGAGCAGTCCATGCAAAAGGAGGTGAAAGTAAATATGCAAAAGAATGAGGATGGTACCGTAACTGCCACCGTCGTGACCACTACCACTGAAAACGGTAAAGAGATCCTAGATGAGCAGGTTTTCTCAGGATCCATGGAAGAGGTGAAGGCTAAGATCGAAGCCCTGAATGATATGAAAACCGGGACAGAGGTTCGCATTAAAAAAGTGATTGAAAAAGAAGTCCAGGAGAATTAAACAGTTTTCTCAGCCAATAATAAAGCCCCTGATCATTCAGGGGCTTTCTTTTTTTACAGGGTGGGAGGGGATCTAAAAAAGACCGTGGATCTCCGCATCGATCCGGTTGATCACTTCTCCGAGGTGTTCGGGGTTATCGACAAAGTCGAGCCTATCCACATCCACGATCAGGAGGTTGCCTTTTTCATATCCGTGTACCCAGGCTTCATATCGTTCATTCAAACGGCTCAGGTAATCGATCGAGATGCTGTTTTCGTATTCCCGACCTCTTTTGTGGATCTGGTTCACGAGGTTGGGAATGGAGCTCCTGAGGTAGATCAGCAGGTCCGGGGGTTGAACCAGGCTCTCCATGAGTTCGAACAGGCTGGTGTAATTGGTAAAATCCCTGTTGGTCATAAGGCCCATGGCGTGCAGGTTCGGCGCGAAGATATGCGCATCTTCGTATATGGTGCGGTCCTGGATCACATTTTTACCGCTTTCCCTGATCTTGAGAATCTGCCGGTACCTGCTGTTGAGGAAATAGATCTGCAGGTTAAAGCTCCACCTCTCCATTTGGGTATAGAAGTCGTCCAGATAAGGATTGTCGACGACATCCTCGAAATGGGCCTCCCATTTATAGTGTTTGGCGAGCAGTTCGGTCAGGGTTGTTTTTCCTGCACCGATGTTTCCGGCAACGGCAATGTGCATAGGATCCTTGTATTAGGCTTTTGATCTTTGAAAGGACAGCAATATACAAAGTATATCCGCTTCTTGGAAAATCTTTTCGGTCTAATCCCCGGATTTCGATTTTGTGTTCCAGGGAAAAAAAATCGAAGTAAAAGGAAGGGTTAAAAGTAGGGTTCAAATTTTGTGAAGATGGATATTTACCCTACTTTTGAGGCCGATAAAAGAGGACGGATTTGACTGATTGCAACCTCTGAAAAAATGCTAAAGCAGTTTCCGGCGGAACCCCGCATCTCAAACTCCTTACAGCATCACTTGAATCCGTATCTCACTTAAGAAGATTAAGGTTATGCCCTATTTGTTTACCTCAGAATCTGTCAGTGAAGGCCATCCCGACAAGATCGCAGACCAGATCAGTGATGCCCTGCTCGATAATTTCCTCGCCTTTGACCCCGAGAGCAAGGTGGCCTGCGAGACCCTGGTTACCACGGGTCAGGTGGTCCTGGCCGGGGAGGTGAAAAGCCACACTTATGTAGACTTGCAACAGATCACCCGTGAAGTGATCAACCAGATCGGGTATACCAAAGGCGCCTATCAGTTCAGCGGGGATTCCTGTGGGATCATCTCCCTGATCCACGAACAGTCTAAGGACATCAACCAGGGGGTCGACCGCGGAGCCAAGGAAGAGCAGGGAGCCGGAGACCAGGGAATGATGTTCGGCTATGCCACGCGAGAGACAGAAAACTATATGCCCCTGGCCCTGGATATCTCCCATAAGATCCTCCAGGAGCTGGCGGCTTTGAGGAGGGAAAATGATGAAATTACCTATCTGAGGCCCGATGCCAAGGCCCAGGTCACCATCGAATATTCCGATGACAATGTGCCCCTCCGAATAGATACCATTGTGATCTCTACCCAGCACGACCCGTTTGATGAGGACGACATGAAAATGCTAAGGACCATCAAAAAGCATCTCCTGGAGATCCTTATACCCAGGGTAAAAAATAGATTGCCAGAACATCTGCAGGCTCTGTTCACCGATGATATCAAATACTTTATCAACCCCACGGGGAAGTTTGTAATCGGTGGCCCTCACGGGGATACGGGTCTTACCGGGAGGAAGATCGTAGTGGATACCTATGGGGGTAAAGGGGCTCACGGCGGAGGTGCCTTCAGTGGAAAGGACCCGAGTAAGGTAGACCGCAGCGCGGCTTATGCGGCCCGGCATGCCGCCAAAAACCTGGTCGCAGCAGGAGTGGCCGATGAGATTCTTGTACAGATCAGCTATGCCATCGGCGTGGTGCAGCCTACCTCGGTATTTGTGGATACCTATGGCACGGCCAAGGTAGATATGACAGACGGGGAGATCGCAAAGATCGTCTCAGACCTGTTCGATTTCAGACCTTTTGCCATTGAGGAGCGACTGAAGCTGAGGAATCCGATCTATTTGGAAACCGCCGCTTATGGCCATATGGGAAAGGAACCCAGGATAGTGACTAAGGTCTTTGAGTCCCCGTATAACGGGCGGATCAAGAGGGAAGTCGAATTGTTTACCTGGGAGAAACTCGATATGTTGGACGTTGTGCGGGAAGCATTTAACATATAAAAGTAGTAGGATAATTAGGATTTTATAAAAATCCATTCCTATATTTGACCATTCAAAGTTCAAACTCTTATTGAATAGTTATCGAGAAAGGTGGAGGGACTAGACCCTTAGAAGCCTTAGCAACCCTTTGTTTTACATGCAAAGAAGGTGCTACATTCTATCCCGTCGAACGGGGCAGATAACACAGATCCATTACCCCTGGTAATATCTCTTTCTTTATAACTTTTTTGATTTGTACGTCTGCTTTGTTGAGCAGATGTGTGGTTTGGCTTTTTTATTTCATGTTCAACAAATAAAAAAACTAAAATCATGAGCGATCAGAAATTTTCGACCCGGGCGTTACACGCCGGTCACGACACGAAGTTACACGGGGGTACCCGTGCCATTCCGATCTACCAAAGCACTGCCTATGTGTTTGACGATTCGGACCACGCAGCCAATTTATTCTCCCTGGCCGAATTCGGGAACATCTATACCCGGATCAACAACCCGACGAATGATATCCTTGAGCAGCGCCTCGCTTCCCTGGAAGGAGGCATTGCTTCTGTGGTAACTGCCTCGGGGACGGCCGCCATCAACACTACCCTGCTAGTGCTCCTGAAGGCCGGAGATCACATCGTCGCCTCAAACAGCCTCTACGGAGGCACCTACAACCTGTTGAGTGTGACCCTGCCACGGCTGGGTATCACCACGAGCTTTGTAGATCCCTCAGACCCTGAGAATTTCGGCAGGGCGGTACAGGAGAATACCCGGGCGATCTTCGTGGAATCCCTGGGAAATCCCAAATTGGACGTGCTCGACCTGAAGGCCATTTCCAGCGAAGCCAAAAAGGCCAAGGTCCCGTTTATCGTCGATAATACGGTGGCCACCCCGGCCCTGCTGAACCCCATTGAACACGGGGCCAATATCGTGATCCATTCCCTGACGAAATATATCAACGGGAACGGGACTGCCCTGGGAGGAGCCATCATCGACGCAGGAACATTCGACTGGGCTAATGGCAAGTTTCCGGAATTCACGGAACCCTCTCCCGGATACCACGGACTGGTATACCACGAGGCACTCGGTCCGGCTGCATTTATCGCCAAGGTACGGATAGAAGGCCTCAGGGATCACGGTGCCTGCCTGAGTCCGTTCAACGCCTTCCAGATCCTGCAAGGGCTCGAAACTCTGGAGGTCAGAATTAAAAAACACAGTGAAAATGCCCTGGCCCTGGCCGATTGGTTAGCATCCCGAAAGGAAGTTAGCTGGGTGAATTATCCCGGGCTAAAGAGCAGTCAATATTACCCGCTGGCCCAGGCTTACCTGCCCAAAGGTCAGAGCGGGATCCTGACTTTCGGGGTTAAAGGCGGGTACGAATCAGCCAAAAAAGTAGTGGATGAAACCAAGGTGTTTTCTCTTCTGGCCAACATCGGGGATACCAAATCCCTCATCATCCACCCGGCGAGCACTACCCATCAGCAACTGGATGACAACGCACAGCTTACCACCGGC
Organism: Muriicola sp.; assembly: GCF_041567615.1. Lineage (GTDB taxonomy): Bacteria > Bacteroidota > Bacteroidia > Flavobacteriales > Flavobacteriaceae > Muriicola. Next base: position 8,921 of record NZ_JBFGBM010000008.1, on the reverse strand, counting down.
GTGTCTAAGGACCTGATCAGGTTGTCTGTCGGACTGGAAGACCTGAAAGACCTTACGGCAGACCTTGAACAGGCCTTTGCCGCCATAGACACGTCGGTTTTGGCATAAAAAAGATCTTATGGCCGAAAAAAAAGAAAAGGACAAAGTACTGGAACCCGGCGCTGAATTAAAGGCTGTGCCGGGTCTTGAACAATTGAATATCCCGGGATTCACCACCCTCAGTGGCAAATCCCAGGATATCCTTTTGTCTTACCAGGTCTTTGGCAAGCCCCTGCATACGGCTCCGGTGGTCCTGGTCAACCATGCCCTCACGGGCAATTCCAATGTGGCCGGCCCGGACGGGTGGTGGAGGGATCTGGTCGGAAAAGGGAAGTGCATCGATACAACAAGGTATACGGTCCTCTCCTTTAACATCCCAGGGAACGGCTATGACGGGTTCCTGATCGAGAATTACCGGGATTTTGTCGCGGTGGATATCGCCAGGATCTTCCTGCTGGGATTGGATAAGTTGGGGATACAAAAACTCTACGCCATCATTGGGGGTTCCCTGGGCGGAGGGATCGCCTGGGAGATGGCCGCCCTTAACCCGGAGATCACCACCCATCTCATCCCGGTGGCTTCGGACTGGAAATCTACAGACTGGCTCATCGCCAACTGTCAGATACAGGAACAGTTCCTGGTGAATTCCAAGAACCCGGTTCACGATGCGCGTATGCACGCCATGCTCTGCTACCGGACCCCGGAATCTTTCAAGGCGCGGTTCCAGAGAAGCACCAATGAGGAATTGAAACTGTTCAACGTGGAGAGCTGGCTCATCCATCACGGCCGGAAACTACAGGAAAGATTCCAGTTGTCTGCCTACAAACTCACCAATCAGCTTTTGAAGACCATAGACATCACAAGGGGAGGGGAAGAGGCGTTCAGGAGGCTTCAACAGAGTGATACACATATCCATATCATCGGAGTGGATTCAGACCTTTTCTTTTCTGCCAGCGAGAATAAGGACACCTTTAAACAGATCGCCCAGGCCAGGAGCAATGTAACGTACGGAGAGATCAAGTCTCTTCATGGCCATGACGCTTTTCTCATGGAATACGAACAAATGGCCCATCTATTGGAACCGATCTTTGATCTCGAACAGGCCCATCGGCGGTTTAAGGTCCTTAAATTCGGGGGCAGATCCCTGGCCAACGGAGAAGGGATCGAAAGGGTCCTGAACATCGTGGTCTCAAAAGTCAAAGAAGGAGAAAAGATCGCGGTGGTAGTCTCAGCGAGGGAAACGGCGACCGATCAGTTGCTGAATATCCTTGAACTCGCCGCAGGAAGAAAAGACTACAAAAAGGAATTTGAAGCCTTTGAAGCCTATCAGAGGCACAGCTTTAAGAATGTAGATCTTTCGGAGCAGTTCAGGGAACTCGTTCAACTGCTGGAAGGCGTTTCACTTTTAGGGGATTACAGTCCCAGGATCCGTGACCAGGTGCTGGCCATAGGGGAACTCATTTCGACCAAACTCATTACGAAGCTCCTGATCGGTAAAGGGATCAAAGCCAGCTGGGTGGACTCCCGAAAGGTTTTTGTGACCAATGATGAATTTGGGGATGCCACCGTTTTGGAAGATATATCCAGAGATCGGTTACTCGATCTCTTTGCCAGGCTGGAGCGCGGCATAACCCCGGTTATCCCGGGTTTCATCGGAGCTACCCTGGAAGGAGAAACTACTACCCTTGGCAGGAATGGCAGCAATTATACGGCAGCCCTGCTCGCCAATTTTCTGGATGCGGAAGAATTGCAGAATTACACCCACGTAGACGGGATCTACACGGCAGATCCAGGCTGGGTGCCCGATGCGAAACGGATAGACAGGCTTTCCTATGAAGAGGCCAATGAACTGGCCAATTTTGGGGCTACCATCCTTCACGCCAAGACGATCATCCCCTTGCTGGAAAAGAACATACCCCTGCGTATCCTCAATACCTTTAATCCGGAAAACGAGGGGACTTTGATCAGTGCAAAATCCAGCGGGGAAGGGATCCGTTCGCTCTCCGTGCTGGATAATGAGGCCCTGGTCAACCTGGAAGGCAGAGGACTTCTTGGCAAAGTAGGGGTCGATGCGAGGATCTTCAGGGCCCTGAGCCGGCACAACATCAGTGTGAGTATCATTTCACAGGGCTCCTCCGAGCGCGGTATAGGTCTGCTTGTAGGGGCCGAGAAGGCCGAGACAGCTCGCCGTGCCCTGGAAGAGGAGTTTGAGTCCGACTTTGAGTCGAGAGACATCAATACCATTACGATCGTAAAGGACGTTTCGGTGATCTCCATCATAGGCCAGGACCTTAGCACTTTCCACAAGCCTTTCAACGCCCTGATCAAGAACCAGATCATCCCGCTCCTGTTCAACAACACCGTTACAGGCAAGAATATCAGCCTTGTGGTCAGGAAACAGGATCTGCACAAGGCACTCAATGTGATGCACGGTCAGATCTTCGGGATCAGTAAACACATCAACCTGGCTATTTTCGGGCACGGGAATGTAGGTGCTGCCCTGCTCGACCAGGTGATCGGGGCCAGTGCTTCCATAACCAGGCGAAAAGGGATACAGCTCCGGGTGTTCGCCCTCGGGAATTCCAGGAAGCTATTGCTGGACAAGGGAGGCATTGGCAAGGGCTGGAGAAAGGCTATGGAAGAGAGGGGAAAGTCCTACACCCTCAAAGATGTCTTTGATTTTGCCAGGGAACACCATTTGGAAAACCTCATTGCGGTAGACAATACGGCCAGTGAGGACTTCGTGGCCCAATATTTTGATTTTATAGAAAACGGGTTCGACCTGGTTTCGTCCAATAAGATCGCCAATACCCTCGGGTATGATTACTATCATCTGCTCAGGGAGGAGCTGCATCGATTCCAAAAACAGTACCTCTACGAGACCAATGTGGGCGCGGGTCTTCCCCTGATCGATACCCTCAAGCTCCTCCACCTTTCCGGGGAAAACATCACCCGGATCCGGGGGATCTTTTCCGGTTCCCTCAGTTTTATCTTCAATACCTTCTCTGAGGGTGATCATCAGTTCTCTGAGGTGTTGCGGGATGCCGTCGACCGGGGTTATACAGAACCTGATCCCAGGGAAGACCTGTCGGGTATGGATGTGGGACGAAAGTTGCTTATCCTTGCAAGGGAGCTCGAATTGCAAAATGAGATCTCCGATGTGCAGATTGAGAACCTGATTCCGGAATACATGGGTCATCTTACACGGGAGGAATTTATGGAGCGGATCCCGGAGCTCGATCCTTTGATGGAAGAACGAAAAAAAGACCTGACCCCGGACAAGGTCCTGCGGTATGTCGGGGACCTTCATGGAGACCTGCAACGTGACAAGGGCATACTGGAGGTACAGCTTGTCGCCGTTGACAGGGACAGCAGCCTGGGCCAGGTAAAGGGATCCGATTCCATCATCGAGATCTATACCGATTCCTACGGGGAGCACCCTATCGTAATCCAGGGTGCCGGGGCCGGTGCAGCAGTGACTGCCAGGGGTGTCTTTGGTGATATATTGAGGATCGCAGAAAAGAGCTGAGGTTTGCCTAACTTGGTAGTATGAAAAAAAAGAAGAAAGAATTCGAGACTGAGGCCATAAGGACGCAGATCGATCGTACCCAGTTCCTGGAACATTCGAGCCCGGTCTACCTCACCTCCAGTTTCGTGTTTGAGGATGCCGAGGATATGAGGGCGTCCTTCGCAGAGGAAAAGGACAGGAATATCTACTCCCGCTATGCCAACCCCAACAGTACGGAATTCATAGAAAAGGTCTGCAGGATGGAAGGTGCCGAGGCTGGATTTGCCTTTGCCTCCGGTATGGCTGCCGTTTTCTCCACCTTTGCCGCCTTGCTCGACAGTGGAGATCACGTCCTCTCTGCCCGAAACATCTTCGGATCCACCCATACCCTGTTTACGCAATTTTTTCCCAGATGGCAGATCACCCATTCCTATTTCAGGATCGATGAGCTGGATGGGGTCGAATCGCTGATCACCTCCAAGACCAGGATCCTCTATGCAGAGTCTCCCACGAATCCGGGAGTGGACCTGGTAGATTTGGAGAGACTGGGAAAGATTGCAAAAAAACACGGACTCATCTTTGTTGTTGACAATTGTTTCGCCTCCCCTTATTTGCAACAGCCTATCAGTTTGGGGGCCGACCTGGTCATTCATTCCGGTACAAAACTGATGGACGGGCAGGGGCGTGTCCTGGCTGGTATTACCGTCGGCAGGGCAGATCTGGTAGACAGGATCTACCGATTTTCACGTGTCACGGGCCCGGCCTTGTCCCCCTTTAATGCCTGGATCCTTTCCAAAAGTCTGGAAACCCTTGCTGTTAGGGTAGAGAGACACTGCAGTAACGCCCTGGCTGTGGCGCGTTTCCTGGAAGGACACAAGAAAGTGAATTGGGTGAAGTATCCCTTTCTTCCCTCCCATCCGCAGTACGACCTTGCCAGGAAACAGATGAAGGCTGGAGGCAGTGTGGTGGCCTTTGAAGTAAAGGGAGGACTGGAAGCAGGACGTTCCTTTTTCGACGGTATTAAAATGCTGTCACTTTCCGCCAACCTTGGCGACTCCAGGAGTATAGTAACACATCCGGCATCTACTACCCACAGTAAACTGACCGAAGAGGAGCGGCAGGAGAGCGGGATAAGTCCGGGAATGGTTCGTATCTCTGTGGGGCTGGAACACGTAGATGATGTTATTGCCGATATTGCCCAGTCGCTGGATAGGATAAACTGAGGGAGCGTTAGTTGCTTTTCCCTATCTTAGCACTATGCTTTCCAAGAAGACCAAGTACGGTTTAAAGGCCCTGACCTATCTCGCCAGGCAAAATACCAAAGAACCGATTGCTATTGCAGAGATCGCAAAACACGAGAATATCTCCCAGAAGTTTCTGGAGAATATTTTGCTCAGCCTGCGATCCACTGGTTTCCTGGGATCCAAAAAAGGAAAGGGAGGGGGGTATTACCTGATCAAGGACCCTTCGGAAATTCCTATGACCACGGTGATGAGGGTTCTGGAAGGGCCTATCGCAATGGTTTCATGCGTCAGCCTGAATTTTTATGAGAAATGCGATGACTGCCCCGATGAACCATCCTGTTCTGTACACAGGCTGATGCTAAAAGTCCGGGACAGCAACCTGGAAGTCTATCGCAATACCTTCCTGGCCGATCTTTTGACCGAGTAATTATTCACAATTTTCAGTACCCTTTTTTAAACAATCTTCTAAAATATGCTGGATAATTTATATATCTACTAAATCTATAGGATAATTAGATTAAATTTTAGAAAATTCCGTTGTGGTTAGGAATTAAATTTTATTTTTGAAAAATACCACTAAAACGATAGGAATTATAATATTATAGATCAGGGACTATGAAATTTACCGAACACCACCTTCAACACCTCAACGCACAGTTCAGGGGAATACCGACCGAAGAGATCATTGGCTGGGCACTGGACTATGCGAGAAGGCCTGTTGTAACCACGAATTTTGGCCCTTTTTCTTCCTCCATTCTCCATGCGGTCACTTCGATCAAGCGTGATGTTCCTGTGATCTGGTGTGATACTGGGTACAATACCCGGGCCACCTACGAACACGCCGAGGAAGTTATCAATTCCCTCGAACTCAACATGCGGATCTATGTTCCCAGGCAGACCAGGGCGCGTAGAGATGTGATCATGGGTATACCGGATATAGATGATCCCAGGCACAAGGAGTTCACCTGGCAGGTGAAACTGGAACCCTTTAAACGGGCCATGGAGGACCATCAACCCGATGTGTGGTTTACCAACATTAGGAAAGGACAGACCGCTTACCGGGATACCCTGGATATCCTGAGTCTGAGCAGAGATGGTATCCTCAAAATAAGTCCGTTCTACCATTTTAGCGATACGCAATTGACGGCCTACCTCAAGCAGTATCACCTTACCAATGAACGCGATTACTACGATCCCACCAAGGTGTTACAACACCGCGAATGCGGTTTACACCTGTAAGTAGGATCCTGCAGGTATCAGGGCGAATTACCCATAACTCACAAGACATAGGATATGAAGAGTTTTAGGACGGAAATAGAGAATCCCGTCGTAGAGAAGGACATCCTTGAACTGGAAGCCAGGATCAGGGCCTTCAAGGAAGGCGAGATCCATGAAGAGAAATTCAGGAGCCTTCGGTTGGCGAGGGGCGTCTACGGTCAGCGTCAACCAGGGGTTCAGATGGTGAGGATCAAGATCCCCTATGGAAAATTGAGCGCTGCCCAGTTGCTCAGAATTTCTGACGTGGCTGATGAATACTCCACCGGCAGGCTGCATATTACCACACGCCAGGATATACAGATCCATTATGTGGACCTGGAAAGGACGCCGGAACTCTGGGCCGAATTGGAAAAAGATCAGGTGACCTTGCGGGAAGCATGCGGGAATACAGTGCGTAACGTTACAGCCAGTGAACTGGCTGGGATAGACCCGGAGGAACCCTTCGATGTCTCTCCCTATGCGCAGGCACTTTTTGAGTATTTTCTCAGGAACCCCGTCGGTCAGGAATTAGGTCGGAAATTCAAGGTATCCTTCTCTTCTTCCGAGAGGGATACCGGTCTTTCCTATATGCACGATCTTGGCTTCATAGCAAAGCGGTCTTCGGGGATTGATGGATTTAAGGTCATGATAGGGGGTGGACTCGGATCACAGCCCAGACAGGCCGACGTGCTCTACGAGTTTCTCGAGACAGACAGGATCATCCCATTGATGGAGGCTGTCCTCAGGGTATTCGACCGGCACGGAGAGCGCAAGGTCAGGGGCAGGGCCAGGATGAAATTTCTCTTGAAGGATCTGGGGCTGGATGCATTCAGGGAACTCCTCGAACAAGAGACAGGAGCAGTCCCTTTTACATCCTTCCCCATCGATGTCGCAGACAGGACTCCCGATCTTCTCTCCCCAAAAAGGGTACCGGAGATCACACTGAGCGATCCTTTACAATTCGAGAATTGGAAAAGGACCAATGTGATCAGGCAAAAACAGGAAGGTCTGGTCGCTGTAGGCATCAAAGTTTTTCTGGGTGATTTCTATACGCACCAGGCCAGGTCACTTGCTAAACTGGCAGGTACCTACGCCCGGGGCGAATTCAGGCTTACCCTCAGGCAGAATATCCTGATCCCCCACGTACCTGAAAGTTCACTGCCTTTCTTTTACAGGGAGCTGGAACATTTGGGACTGGGTGAACCCGGATACAACGCTGCCGCTGATATCACGGCCTGTCCGGGAACAGACACTTGTAACCTGGGGATCGCCAGCAGTACCGGCATTGCCTCAGAGCTGGAGCGTGTCATAAGGAATGAGTATCCGGATTTCGTAAATAACGCGGATGTCGTCATCAAGATCAGCGGATGTATGAACGCCTGCGGGCAGCACAGCATGGCCCATATAGGTTTTCAGGGCATGTCCATCCGGACCTCGGACAAAAGGGTTGCGCCGGCCCTGCAGGTATTGCTGGGCGGTGGAAATCTGGGTAACGGACACGGGGTCTTTGCAGACAAGGTGTGTAAGGTTCCAAGCAAGAGGGGCCCGCAGGCCCTGAGGCTGGTCCTGGATGATTACCTGGAGAACGGACAGGACAGACCGTATCATTTGTATTATGCCGAAAAAGGACAAAAGTACTTTTACGATCTTCTGAAACCTCTGCTGGATACCGATAATCTCGAGGATAGTGATTTCGTGGATTGGGGAACTACCGAGCGATACGAAAAGGCCATCGGGATCGGGGAGTGTGCCGGGGTGATCATCGACCTGGTTTCTACCCTATTTCTCGAAAGCGAAGAGAAGCTGGAACAGGCAAGAATCGCCCTTGACGAAGGAAAATGGGCTGCGAGCATCTATCACTCCTACAGTGCATTGGTCAATACAGCCAAAGCCCTGCTCACTGCTGAAGATGTGAACACCAATACGCATATCAACATAATCCGGGACTTTGACTCTGCCTTTATACAATCCGGTAAGATCAGTTGGTCCCAACCCTTTGAGGAATTCGTGCTTAAGATAAACAGGGAATCTCCCGGAGCACATTTTGCTCATGATTATTGGGTAGATGCAGGTGAATTCCTGAACAAGGCCAAAGAGTACAGAAATGAAGAACTCCGTCATGCATAAGCCCGCAAAAGTTACACTGGTAGGAGCCGGGCCCGGAGATCCGGAGCTTATAACCCTCAAAGGTATGAGCGCACTGAAGAGTGCGGATGTGGTGCTTTACGATGCCCTGGTTCATCCCGATTTACTGGACCATGCCCCGGATGCCGAGCATATCTTCGTAGGTAAGAGAAAGGGATGCTATGCCTTCCAGCAGGATCAGATCAATGAGCTGATGGTCAGTCGGGCCTACTCCCACGGGCACGTGGTCAGGCTCAAAGGGGGAGATCCCTTTGTTTTTGGCAGGGGAAGCGAAGAACTTGAATTTGCTTCAAAACAGGGAATTGAGGTTGAGGTGATACCGGGGATTTCTTCCTGTATAGCCGTACCGTCGGCCGCTGATATCCCAGTGACAAAACGAGGGGTTTCCAAGAGTTTTTGGGTGATCACAGGTACGACCAGGGAGCACGAACTCTGTCGAGATATAACTCATGCTGCACGTTCATCGGCTACGGTGGTGATCCTGATGGGCATGTCAAAATTACCTGAGATCGTACGGATATTCGAAAGGGAGGGAAAATCAAACCTGCCCGTAGCCATCATCCAGAACGGGACCTTGGACAACGAGAAGATAGGAGTGGGAACTGTGAATACCATCCTCGAAGTCGTTGAGAAGGATAAACTGAGCAACCCTGCCATCATCGTGTTAGGGGAAGTGGTCAGTTCGAGGAGTCAACTGCAATGGGTTCGTCGTGAGGCAGCTTTAAAGG
>NZ_JBFGBM010000007.1:0-29655 GCF_041567615.1 Muriicola sp. | reverse complement strand
TTTCCGCTCTTGGTGGTGATGATCACAACCCCGTTGGATGCCCGGGCACCATAGATGGCTGCCGCTCCATCCTTAAGGACGTTCATCTGTTCGATGTCCCCCGGGTTGATACTGTTTAGGATGGATGGGTTATCCGTTTGGACCCCGTCTATAATGTAGAGGGGGTTGGTATTGTTGCTGGTACCGAATCCACGTATCACGATCTTAGGCGAGGCACCCGGTGTTCCCGCGTTGGTCACCGTAACCCCTGTTACCCTACCTTCGAGGGCTTCGGCGGCGTTCACCAAAGGTACCTTGGTGGCTTCCGCTATGTCAACGGATGCCACAGATCCCGTGATGTCTCCCCGGGTCTGGGTGGCATAACCCGTTACGACAACTTCGGAAAGCTGGCTGGCGTCTTCCGCCATCTGGACGTCTATCCTGCTACGGCCGTTGACAGGTACTTCCTGCCGGGCGAAGCCGATATAACTAAAGACCAGAACCGCGTTGGCATCTGCGGTGATGGTGTAATTACCATCAAAATCGGTCTGAGTACCGTTGGTTGTACCCTTTACCAGCACGTTGGCCCCTGGCAAGGGAGCTCCCAGGTCGTCAGTTACCGTTCCCGTAATGGTTTGTTGTGCGCTTTCTGCCCCGTTTTCAGCAGCATAGACCTCGGTGGTCACAGTTACTGAAAAAAATAAGAGCAGAGATAAAAACCCTGCTGCAGTGGAATGGAATAAGGACCTCCACCAAACGGGCTTTATCTCCCGTTGATTAATTCGTCGAATCATAATCGTGTCTCGTTTAGTTAGTTAATGATTTCGCGTTAGTCAGACCATAATTCTTATAAAACGATTTCTCAAAAACGTTAAAAAAATTATGAAATAAGTATAATATTACTAAAATTATGTGAAAGCCTCCGCAAGTTGATTAAAAAATTTCATTTCTAAAAATGAGAACGGGGTTTCATCATAAAGGATTACAGAGGCTTACAGACTCTAAAAATCAGGGAGCTATTAGCTTCCAGCAGAATAGCGCCGTCCGTCTGTTTTATTTTTTTAACTTGGCTTCAGATCCTTAATTCATTCCCTATGCAAATCAAAGAGACCGCTACCCAATACGACGCCATCATTGTCGGATCAGGAGCGGGAGGCGGTATGTCGGCCAAGGTCCTTGCCGATGCCGGACTCAAAATAGCCGTGGTTGAGGCCGGGCCGTATTTCGATCCGGCTGACCCGAAACAAATGACCCAGCTCAAATGGCCCTATGAATCTCCCAGGAGAGGCGCAGGTACCTCCAGGGTATTCGGTGAATTCGACATGGCCTATGGGGGTTGGGAGATAGAAGGTGAACCCTACACCCAAAAAGACGATACAAATTTCTGGTGGTTCCGTTCCCATATGCTGGGTGGGAGGACCAACCACTGGGGGCGGATCTCCCTGCGTTTCGGTCCTAAGGATTTTAAGCATAAGGATGTGGACGGGCTCGGAGATAACTGGCCCATCGGATACGAGGATGTAAAACCTTATTACGATAAAGTCGACAAACTCATCGGTGTTTTTGGCACCAATGAAGGCTTGCCCAATGACCCGGACGGGTTTTTCCTCCCCCCTCCCAAACCCAGGCTGCATGAGCTTTTCTATATCAAAGGGGCCAGGAATTTGAATATCCCCGTGATCCCTTCCCGAATGTCTATGCTCACCAAGAAGATCAACAATGAGAGAGGGGTCTGTTTCTATTGCGGGCAGTGTTCGAGGTCTTGTCAGGTATATGCCGACTTCTCCTCGGGATCCTGCCTGATATTTCCGGCTCAGAAAAGCGGGGGGCAGATCGACCTCTACGTGAATTCTGTGGTCAGGGAAGTGACCACAAACGAGGAAGGCAGGGCGACGGGAGTCTCTTATATCAGCAAGGAAGACAGAAAGGAGTATAAATTGAAAGGGAAGGTGGTCGTTTTGGCGGCATCGGCCTGCAGCTCGGCGCGTATCCTGTTGAACTCAAAAAGCGCCCAGCATCCCAATGGTCTGGGGAACAGCAGCAACCTTGTAGGGAAATATCTCCATGACTCCACCGGTAGCAGCCGGGCCGGATTCATCCCGGGCCTGATGAACAGAAAAATGTACAACGAAGACGGGGTAGGAGGTATGCATGTTTACACCCCATGGTGGCTTGACAACAAGGATCTGGATTTCCCCCGCGGTTACCATATCGAGGTCTGGGGCGGCATCGGCATGCCCAACTACGGCTTCGGCTTTAATCCCAACGATTTCAACAAATTCTTTGGCCTTCCCACTGGAGGGTATGGCCCGGACCTCCGCAAGGATGTAAAGAAATATTACGGCTCTGTGATCGGCTTTGGGGGCAGGGGAGAAGCCATTGCCAGAGAGGACAATTATTGCGAGATCGACCCGACGACCGTAGACGAATTCGGGATCCCCGTGCTTCGCTTTAAATATCAGTGGTCCGACTTTGAGAAAAAACAGGCTAAACACATGCAGGAGACCTTCGAAGAACTCATCCACAGCATGGGAGGGGAAGTCCTGGGGGACACTCCCACAAAGGAACAGGATTACGGCCTGCTGCCCCCGGGAATGATCATACACGAGGTAGGAACCACACGGATGGGAGATGATCCTAAGCGGTCGGTTGTAAATAAATTCCAGCAACTGCACGATGTGGACAATGTGTTTATCACAGATGCCGGACCTTTCGTCTCCCAGGCCGACAAGAATTGTACCTGGACCATCCTGGCCCTTTCCTGGAGGGCATCTGATTATATCGTAGATCAATTGAAGAAACAGAATATTTAAGCCATGGACAGAAGAAAGAGTATCAAATCCATATTGTTGGGCTCCGTTGCCGGAGGATTGGCCCTTCACGGGTGCAAACCCGGAGAAGAGCAGGATGCCCTGGCGCAGGAGCTGGCCAGGGACGAAAAGTATTTTGGAAGAACCCCGGAAGAACTTGAAGAGATTGCCAAGCTCAATGCAGAACAATTTTTCAACGAACACGAGATGCAGACCATTGAGGTGCTGAGCAACCTGATCCTTCCTCCCAATGAGAACGGCGGGCCCACAGAGGCCGGGGTGCCAGATTTCATTGAGTTCATGGCTAAGGACATTCCTGAATTACAGACGACACTCCGGGGCGGACTCATGTGGCTAGACCATAAAAGCAATACGGACTACGGCACCGAATTCAAGAGTACCCCCGAAGCATCACAAAAGGAGGTCCTGGATGCGATTGCTTTCTACGACCCTGAACTGCCAATGGATGAGCATCCCCTTGAGATTCAGTTTTTCAACCTGATGCGCAACCTGACCCTTACGGGATATTACACCTCAAAAGTGGGTATTCAGGATCTGGGATACAAAGGGAACATGCCCAACATCTGGGACGGCGTACCTGAAGACGTGCTCGAACAACACGGGGTTTCCTACGACCAAGAATGGCTGGCCAAATGTGTGGACCAGAGTAAAAGAGGGGAGATCGCCCAATGGGATGAGGATGGGAACCTCCTCACCTGAACCTAAATTTTTCATCCCAGAACAAAAAGCAAAAGCACGACTCATGGTTAATGTCAAAAACACCCTCGTTTTGATCCTTCTGGCAGGCTTCACTCTGCAAACCACCCTGGCACAGGAGGTAGGCCTTCAATTCTACAGCCTCAGGAATCAGTTTAAAGCTGATGTAGAAGGCACGCTGAAGATCATACACGACTGGGGTATCACTAAGGTGGAAGGAGGAGACTATTACGGTATGCCTCCAGGAAAGTTTCGAAAACTACTTTCTGATTATAACCTCGATGTAGTCAGTATAGGCGCTTCTTACGAGGATTTGTCCGGAGATCTCAAAGGAGTGATTAAAAAGGCCAGGGATTTCAATGCCAAATACGTCATGTGTGCCTGGATTCCCCATGATGGAGATGATTTTACCATAGAAGATACACAAAGGGCAGTTGAGGTATTCAACAAAGCCGGCAAGATCCTGAGTCAGGAAGGACTTGTACTCGCCTATCATCCCCACGGATACGAATTCAGGCCTTATGGCGATGGGACCTTATTTAGTTATATGGCCGAAAATGCAGAGGATTTTTTCTTTGAATTGGATGTGTTCTGGGCTTTCCACGGAGGAGCAGACCCTTTGGATTTGATGGATTCGTACGGAGACAGGATCGTGCTGTTACACCTGAAAGATATGAGGAAAGGGGTAATCGGCAATTTCAGTGGTCATGAAGATGTGGAAACCAATGTGGTCCTTGGGACGGGCCAGATAGACATAAATACCATTGTTGCCAAGGCCGGTGAACTGGGTATTGAATACATGTTTATAGAAGACGAGTCGTCCAGGGTCTTGCAGCAGGTACCTCGTAGTTTAGCATTTTTGAAGGAAGCTGTGAAGCGATAACATCCTGCTATTCAGAATTTGCAACAGCAACTCCCACCATAGAATCCGCGGTACCGTAGTAAAGGAACCAGCGGTCCCGGTAATACACCAGACCTTCTATAAATGTAGTCCCGGCTTTGTACTGCCCGCTTATCTCGTGTGAAAGGCTGGGACAAATGAACGGTTCTTCCAGCCTCCTGATCAGCTTGGCTGGGTTTTCCTTTCCGAAAAGGACCTGCCCGCCGCAATAGGTGTTTTCCGGCACCGAACTTCCCGCCCCCTCTCCACTGAGGTTTTTTCCGTTATATAGGACCAGAATCCCTTTTTCCGTGTAAAGGGCGGGTGGCCCCGGCTCTACCAAATGGCTGTCAAAATCATTCAGGGTAGGTTCAAAGACATGCAATAATTCTCCATGCTCATCAAGCAGGGGATCCCAATGTATTCCGTCCTCTGAGCTGGCCAGATTCATAAAGAGTTCACCCCAGTACATCCAGTATTTATCCATGATCTTTTTAGCGATCAGTCGGCCACCCACCAGTTCCGTGACCACGGAACCCGACTTGCTCCAGGTATTGATGAAACGCCCTCCATAGGCCGCATTAAAAACAGGGCCTTTTTTCTCCCAAGTCCTGAGGTCCGAGGAAACAGCTGCTGAAAGACGGGCGATCTTCCTGTTCCAGCTGGTGTACAACATGAGATAAGTCCCGTCCGGGAGCTCAACTACCCGTGGATCCTCCACACCTCCGGGCTGATCCCAGATCGCGAATTCATCCGTATCAGGGAACAATACGGGATCCGGGTATTTTTCGAAGTGGATGCCGTCCGTACTGTAAGCCAGGCCTATTCTTGAAGTGCGACCTCCCAGGATGGCATCGGGGTCGTCCTCCGCCCTGAACAAAAGAAATACGGTATCATTCCTGACAATCGCCCCAGGGTTGAAAACATCCGCCTTTTGCCATTGTACGACCGATCCACTCATCGGATCTGTAAACACAGCGGTACTGTCTGCCCTGAGAATGGGATTAAAAGAAGGTTTTTCAAAACCCGTGAGCCATGGTTCCTGGCCAGACACGGCCAGGGACATGAACACAAATGCTGCGAACGTAATGAGCTTTGTTTTGGTCATGTTTCATCTTTGCATACAGGAAAGGTACGAATTACAATAGTATCTTTGGTGACTGGCATTGCATAAGTAATTAAAAATGAGATTTCGATCAGGCTTATGGTTCCTTTTTCTATTCCTAATTCCGGGTTGTCGGGAAAAAGTGCCAGGGAAAGAGGAGTCCTCCTCTGGTATACAGCTGGAGGTTCGGGCAGATACACTAGCGACCCCGAAAAAAGAAAACCTTTCCCCACCCCTGGAATCCCTTGAGGATACCACCTTCGTTCGCTTGGCGGATTATTCACCGGAATTTGCCTATGACCTTAGGTATGCCACCGAGGACAATTTCCTGAGGACCCAGGTATATGATTGTGCAGAGTGCTATACCCGGAAAAAAACAGCCATTGCCCTGATCTCGGCCAACAGGGAATTTATGGAAAAGGGGTATCGCATCCGGTTCTTCGATTGCTACCGGCCTAATTCAGTGCAGTATAAGATGTGGGAGATCTATCCGAACCCGCAATACGTAGCGAACCCGGTCAAAGGCTCTATACACAATCGGGGGGGAGCCGTGGATATCACTCTGGAATCCTTGGAGGGTAAGGTGCTCGACATGGGAACGGATTTCGATTTTTTTGGAAGGGAGGCGCATCATGACCATCTGGACCTGCCCCCGGAGGTCCTGGAAAACAGAGCCCTGTTGAAAGGCGTCATGGAAAAGCACGGCTTCTGGTCAGTGCGCACCGAATGGTGGCATTACAATCTCGGGAAAGCCTCGCGGGATCCGGTAGCCAATTTTACGTGGGCTTGTCCAACATACTGATTTTAGAGCCTTGAATGACAATTCGTTCACCTAGGTGATCTGTAGTAAAAAATAAATAGATATCCCCGCCGTCCTTGAGGGTAAATTTCTTTCTGAGTTGGGCAACACTCATGGGAAAATTTCGGGTGGTTACATTGACTTTTTTTCCTTTTAACAGCCCCAGGTTCTTTTTGTTGAAGGGCATGACCTTTTCCACTTCGAAAACCCGGCCGGGGAATGCGGTCAGCTGTTCGGAGGTGTACAGATGACTGTGTTCGTGAATTTTGTCAACCCCGTAGGCCTTGCAAATCACTTTAAAGGCGCCTGCTTTGAGCATGGCACTGTTGGGCTCGTACAGATATTTCAGGGGAGGGGAGAAGTCAATGCCTGCAGCAGCTTCATCCATCCATTTAAATTTAAAACGTTCCTC
The DNA here is from genome assembly GCF_041567615.1 of Muriicola sp. Lineage (GTDB taxonomy): Bacteria > Bacteroidota > Bacteroidia > Flavobacteriales > Flavobacteriaceae > Muriicola. Next base: position 22,953 of record NZ_JBFGBM010000007.1, on the reverse strand, counting down.
CCTTCCCTTGGTCAGGTTCACCGCAATGACGCTGATCTTTTCAGGGAGCGCATCCCTCTGCAGGATCCACAGAACCTCCTTCACCTCGTTCTCCACCGCTACCACGTGTATGGACCTGACCTGTTGCAATTGGTTGATTCCCGAGGAGAGGTCGAGCATTGGGGAGGTCTTTACCATCACCTGTTCCGCCTTGCTCAGGAGGAGGTCGAGATAAAGGGTCACATCAGGCTCACAGTCCGATAGCAGGAACACCTTTTTTTTACCCGAATCCCTTCTGCCCGGGTCCAGGTAGAGCCAATCGAAGGCCTTTCCTGTTTGCTGCAGGAAAGCCATCCCATCCACACAGCGGAAATCTATATTTGAGAGAGCCAGGGCTTTTGCATTGTGCTCAGCGATCTCGTGGAGTTCTTTATCCCACTCACAGTGGATCACTTCAGGGATGTTCTTGCTAAAGAAGCAGGTATCCACCCCAAATCCACCGGTCAGGTCGGCCATCCTTTTGCCGGTCACAAGTCCGGCTTTGTAGTGCGCCGTGATCTCTGAGGAGGTCTGCTCCAGGTTCACACCCGGAGGATAATAGATCCCCGGTGTACGGAACCAGGCAGGGAGTTTATCCTTCGCCTTTTTCTTGCCTGAGAGTTGCTGGGCCAGTTCTTTGGATGTAATGTCGGTAAAAACAGGCTTTGAGAGCAATACTGACATGATGTCAGCATTGTAATTTTTATTTATAAACTCCTGTACACCAGTTTTTAAAATATTTTTAATCAAACTAATACTACAAGTTATGGGTCAATTTTTTAACGATCTTGTTTTCAGACAAAAACTCCTTTAAAATCACCTTGATGGCCGTATATCCGGGTACGGCGACGATCATGCCCACCACGCCAAAAAGCAGGCCTGCAATGATGATAACCAGGAAGATCTCCAGGGGGTGTGATTTCACGCTGTTGGAAAAAATAAAAGGCTGGGAAAAGAAGTTGTCCACAAGTTGGCCTATGAGGAATCCGATGAGGACATAACCTGTCTTGGGAAGGATGACTTCGGTAAAGCTGGCTCCCAGGTTAGAGGTCATGGAGAGGGTGACCATCAGCACAGCCCCGATGATGGGTCCCACGTAAGGGATGATATTGAACAGGGCGCATAAAAATGCGATCACGATAGCATTGGGAATCCCCACGATCAGCAGTACGATCGTATAGATCACGAAGAGGATCAGGGCCTGGAAAAGAAGGCCCACAAAATACCTGGAAAGGAGTCCGTTGATCTTATCGATGGACTTGGTCATTCCCGATTCTCTGTTATCCGGGACAAAGGTGAGCAACCCCCTTTGGAAGAGGGAGCTGTCCTTGAGGAAAAAGAAGGAGATGAACAGTACGGAAAAAAGACCGATCCCTGCAGCACTCAGGGTATCGAAAAAAGTATTGAGGATGTTCGGGATAAAGCCGATGTCCAGTCCGCTGAAAAGACGCTTCTCCAGGTCGGTTCCTTTGATCAGGTCATTGACCTGGTCCGGGGAGGCCCCGAAATACACGACGACCTCCTGATACAGGGTCATCAGGTTACTCTTCAGCTCATCGATGTTGAGAAGGGACAGATTGGCTGCCTGTTCGGCAACCAGCGGAAAGAAGAGTGCGATGATGCCCGCTATCACCCCGATCATGAAAACCATGGTGAAGATGACAGCCACCGTGTTGGGGAATTTGAGCTTTCTGCGAAGGAACAGCACCACGGGCCGGCCTATGAGGGCAACCACCGCTGCCATGGCGAGGTAAGCAAGCACGGAGCGGATCTCATAGAGAAAGTAGAGCAGGACACCCAGGCCTACCAGGATACCCACTGCCTGTAAAATACCGTTTGCGATCGTTCTCGAATTCATAAGCTAATTCTTAAATGCGTATTGGATGATATTGGCTCCCATCCTGAGGGCTTTTAACCGCACCTCCTCCGGGTCGTTGTGCACTTCGGGGTCTTCCCATCCATCCCCGAGGTCGCTTTCGAAGGTGAAGAGGAGTACGAGCCTGTTCTCATCAAAGATTCCGAGGGCCTGAGGTCTTTTGCCATCGTGTTCATGAATCTTGGGCAGTCCATCCGGGAATTTGAACTGCTGGTTGAACAAAGGGTGTTCCGGACTCAGTTCCTCAAGTTCCCTGTCCGGGAATACTTTTTTGAGTTCCTTCCTCAGGTAGGGTTCCATCCCGTAGTTGTCATCGATATGTAAAAACCCTCCGGCAAGCAGGTAGGTCCTTAAGTTCCGGGCTTCCTCCTCACTGAAATACACGTTCCCGTGACCCGTCATATGGACAAAAGGATACTGGAACAACAAAGCACTGCCCGGCTCAACGGTTTGGGGCCTGGGGTTGATCCGCGTCTGTATGTTCTGGTTGCAGAACCGGATCAGGTTGGGCAGGGCGGTCGGATTCGCATACCAGTCGCCCCCTCCCTTGTACTTCAGCACCGCTATCTCCTGGGAGGGTCCCGTAAAAGAGGTGAGCATTGCAATGATTAGTATGAGGGTCGTCAGTAGGCGCATACGATGGTTTTCAAAGAGAATCAAAGGTACACAATATGAGCTTCAGGCAGCATCTCGCAATCGGTTTCCTTCCGGAGTAAAGGAAGGGGCGTCATCTCGTGTTGAAAACAGCAACAGCCGTACAGGCGTAGATAGCGGCAGTCTCTGTACGCAACCTGCTTTCTCCCAGGGATACCGGCAGGAACCCTTTCTCGTAGGCAAGGTCGACTTCCTCTTCCGTAAAATCACCTTCGGGTCCTACCAGGATAGTGATCCTCTTGTCGGGGGCAATGCGGCGTTTTAACTCCATTTTTTCCTCGTCGTGGCAGTGGGCGATAAAGCGGAGTCCCTTATGAGGCATTTCCAGGAATTCCTCATAGGACACCGCAGGGTGAAGGACAGGGAGGTAGGTCCTCTGCGATTGTTTCATGGCCTCCTGTAGCACCCGCTGCAACCGTTCTTTTTTGACCGTTTTTCGCTCCGAGCGTTTGCAGATGATAGGCGTGATCTCATGTACCCCTATCTCCGTGGCTTTCTCCAGAAACCATTCAAACCGATCATTGCTCTTGGTCGGGGCTACGGCCATGTGAAGGGAATACATTTTGCGGTGCCTTTTCTCCGAGGATAAGACGACGGCCTGCAGGGTCCTGGGCGTGATTTTCTGAATACTGGCTTCAAACAGCCAGCCCTTTCCATTGGTGACATGGAAGGTATCCCCTTCCTTTTTTCTCAAGACCTTCTGAAGGTGTTTGCTCTCTTCTTTCGAGAGCTCAAACTCTTTCGTTTCCTCGGAAATTTCCGGATTGTAAAATAGTTGCATGTGACGATGGTTGTTCAGATATTGAGTTTGTTCCTCGCGTGTTCAATCCCCAGTGCGATCCAATGATCGATGTGTTCCTCTTTCTCCAGTCCGGCCGGGGCGACGTATACGAATTCCTTCATGGGCTTACCGCTGAAATCCATAGGACGGACGTAATCCAGCTTCAACATTTCCTCCATTTTTTCAGGAAGGACCCTGACGACCAGCTCGTTCCCTATGATTCCGACGGTCATCTTGCCTCGCAGGAGAAAGGCGATCCCGCCAAACATATTTTTCTCTGTCATGTCTGACCGGATTGGCGACGGCAGAGCTAGCAGGCCATTCCGAACCCTTTCTGAGAGAGTGGTATCAAAAGGCATATTTCTTAGGCTGATTGTACAGAAAATTAAAGATAGGCCTTTTTCCTAAATGGACTGATGTGGTAAGATCTATTGATCAGGGATGTTGTACCTCGCCTTTGCCGATACGCGCTGGTCCGTGAAAGCACCTTCCCTGTATTTGAGGAATCCCACAATGCCGATCATAGCCGCATTGTCTGTGCAGTATTCGAATTTGGGGATATAGGTGGTCCAGCCTTTTTCTTTCTCGGCGTGCTGCAAGGCCTCCCTGATCCCGGAGTTCGCTGAAACCCCACCTCCTATAGCCACTCTTTTGATCCCGGTTTGTTTCACCGCTTTTTTGAGTTTATCCATCAGGATGGAGACGATGGTGTACTGTATGGAGGCGCAAATGTCCTCCTTGAACTGTTCTATGAAATCAGGCTGTTCTGCCGTTTGCTTTTGGATGAAATAAAGGATGCTGGTTTTGAGTCCGCTGAAACTGAAGTCGAGTCCCTTCACCTTGGGTTTTGGGAAGGGAAAAGCCCTGGGGTTGCCTTTTTGAGCAAGGGCGTCTACCAAAGGGCCACCCGGATAGGGCAGGCCAATGATCTTGGCGGTCTTGTCGAAGGCCTCGCCTACGGCATCGTCAAGGGTCTCCCCGAGGATCTCCATCTTGAAATAATCCCTCACCAGGACGATCTGGGTATGCCCGCCGCTGATTGTCATCGCGAGAAAGGGAAATTCCGGTTGCCCGGATTTTTCATCTTTGATAAAGTGGGCCAGAATATGAGCCTGCATATGGTTCACCTCTATGAGGGGGATGCCGAGGCCCAGGGAAAGTGATTTGGCGAAGGATGTTCCCACCAGAAGGGATCCCAGGAGTCCCGGACCACGGGTAAAAGCTATGGCCGAAAGCTGATTTTTGTCGATATTTGCCTTAGCCAGGGCCTGGTGGATCACAGGGACAATATGCTGCTGGTGTGCCCTCGAAGCGAGCTCGGGTACCACACCCCCGTATTCCTCGTGTATCTTTTGTGTGGCGACCACGTTGCTCAGGACGCTGTCATTGCGCATCACAGCCGCTGAGGTGTCATCACAGGAAGATTCGATAGCCAGTATGTATATATCTTGATTTTTCACCTAGCTTTGGAATAATTATTGGTCGCACAAAGGTAAATCATATCGTCCTATCAAAAAATTGAGAAAAATAGGGATTAGAGTACTGCTCGCAGTATTGCTGGTCTTGGTCCTGAGTTCTATCATTCTCTCCTTACCTGCAGTACAGACCCGACTGGCAAAATACGCCACCAGGTCGATCAACGACGAATTCGGGACCAATATCAACATAGACCGCTTGCGCGTTTCCCTTATCTCCTGGGACACGGCCCTCAAAGGGATCTTTATAGAGGATTACCGCCGGGATACGCTGATCTATATAGGGGAGCTCAATACTTCTATCCTGAGCGTGAGAAACCTGGTTGGAGGCCGGCTCGAGTTCGGTGAGATCGAGATCGACGGACTCAACTTCAAACTCAAGACTTACGAATGGGAGAGCAACACCAACCTGGATGTATTTGTCGCCAAGCTGGACGACAACAAACCCCGGGCACCAGGGAGCCCGCCTTTCTTCCTCTCATCCTCAAAGATCCACATTACCGGCAGCAGGTTCCGCCTGATCGACGAGAACCTGGAAACCGAAGAAACACTTAATTTCAGAGACCTGAATCTGGATGCGGGCGACTTCCAGATCCTGGGACCTGAGGTCACCACGGAGATCAGCAACCTGAAATTCATCAGCAGAACGGGCATAGAACTCAACAGGCTCGATACTTCCTTTAAGTACACCAAACAGCAGATGAGGTTTGACTCCCTGGAGATCGAGACGCCAAAATCCCTCCTGCTGGGCAACCTGGTCTTTGATTACAACCGGGAGGACTTTGCCGACTTCCTGAACAAGGTGAACCTGACTGCCAACTTCACCGACTCCAGGATTTCCCTCGATGAGATCAATGCCCTGAGCAAACAGTTTGGCACGGAGAAAGAAGTCCTTTTTACGGCCTCCTTCAATGGGGTCCTCAACGATCTCAATGTGAACGATGTATTGCTTACTACAGAGAATACGGGTATTCGGGGTGATTTTAACTTCAGAGATCTGTTTGCAAAGGACAATCCCTTTGTCTTAAGGGCAGGGATCAAGAACATCACGACCAGTTATTTCGAATTGCGCTCCCTGATGCCGGAGGTCCTGGGGACCAACATACCCACTACCTTTTCCAGGCTGGGGCAATTCACTGTCCGTGGGGATGCCACGATTACCGAAACCTCCGTGGAAACCAGGGTCAATATCAACAGCGGCCTGGGAAATAGCTATGTAGACCTCACCCTGACCGATGTGGATCAGATTGACAATGCCAGATATAAAGGTTTCGTATCCCTCATTGATTTCAATCTTGGTAAGTTTGCCGGAGACGACAACCTGGGCCTGGCTTCCATGGACGTGAACGTGGAAGGGCAGGGTTTCTCTCAGGTCAGCCTCAATACCCAGGTCATAGGTCAGGTCTACGGCCTGGAGTTCAACAAATACAATTACCGGGATATTTCAGTTTCCGGACTCCTGAAGGACCAGCTCTTTGACGGATCCCTGGTCAGCAAGGACCCCAATTTTGATTTTGAATTCAAAGGTTTGGCCGATTTTGGGGGAACCGTGAACAACTTCAATTTTGATGCTGCCGTGGCCTATGCCGATCTGAAACTGCTGAATTTTATCGACGACAGTATTTCGATCTTCAAGGGCAATGTGAAAATGGATATTTCGGGTAGTGACCTTGATGATGTGGTGGGCAACATTTCCTTTAACAATACGAATTATAAAAACATCAACAATACCTACTACTTCGAGGATTTCAATGTGGTTTCTTCTTTTGATCAGGATAGTGTTCGGACAATCAGGATCAATTCACCGGACATCATCACCGGGTTTATGAGGGGCCGTTTCAAGGTAAAGGAACTCGATAAACTTCTCAGAAACTCTATCGGAAGCATTTATACCAATTACAGGCCTTTTGAGATCTCGGAAGGACAGACGCTGGATTTTAATTTCAAGATCTACAACAAGATCGTGGACGTCTTTTTCCCCGAAGTCGCTTTTGATCCGAATACCTTCATCCGCGGAAATATCGTCGCAGACAAGGGAGATTTCAAACTCAACTTCAAATCGCCCCGCATTGCAGCCTATGAGAACGTCTTTGACAGTATAGACGTTAAGATAGACAACAAAAACCCTCTCTTCAACACCTATGTATCGGTCGCAGAAGTGAAGTCTGTTTACTATGACCTCAAAGACTTCAACCTGATCAATACTACCCTGGCTGACACCCTTTTCTTCAGAACAGAATTCAAGGGGGGAAGTGAATACAATGACAGCTACAACCTCAATTTCTATCACACCTTTAATGCCCAGAACCGATCAGTGATCGGCCTCAAGCGTTCTGACGTCAATTTCAAGGGGAACACCTGGGTCCTCAATAAGGAAGGCGACCAGAAGAACAAAGTCATCATCAACCGCTCTCTGGACAGTATTCAGATACAGGAGATCGTTATGAACAATGACAACAGGGAGCAGATCCGGCTCAGGGGCGAACTGGCCGATTCTACCTATAAAGACCTGCAACTGGATTTCAGGCTGGTTTCTCTGAACAAGATCGCACCGGCCATTGACAGCCTCAGCCTGTCAGGCGAGATAAACGGCACCCTGAATATCCTCCAGAAGGACGATATCTACCTGCCCTCATGTAACCTGCAGATATCGGATTTCGGGGTCAACGATATCACCCTGGGCCAGTTGAGCATTGGGATCGTGGGTAACCGGGATCTAACCGAATACGTGGTCAACACCCAGATCACTGAGGAAGGAAGGGAAAAATTCAGCCTTTTGGGGAATTTCACGAATCGCGATGAAGTGCCCATGGCAGATCTCATGGCTAATTTCACCGATTTCACCCTGGAACCCTTTAGTCCGCTAGGGGAGGGCGTCATTACGAATATACGCGGCCTCATCAATGGCTCGGCCCAGATACGGGGAGACCTCCGGAATCCGAACATCAGCGGGCAATTGTTCCTGGACCGGGCAGGTATAGCCATCCCTTACCTCAATGTGGATTACGGCTTTGGCCCTAATTCCAGTGTAAGGCTGTACAATCAGACCTTCGATTTTGAAAACATACAGCTCACGGATGTAGCCATGAATACTACAGCTATCCTGGATGGGACCATCCGGCATCAGTATTGGGACGATTGGAGCCTGGATCTCAATGTGGATACGGCAGGAGACAGGCTGTTGATCCTCAATACTCCCTTTGAGGAAGAGATCCTCTACTACGGTACGGGATTCTTAAGAGGAACGGGCCGCATCTTTGGTCCGACCAGGGCCTTGAACATCAATGTCCAGGGAGAAACCGCCGAGGGTACCTCCCTGAAGATCCCCCTGAGCGACGTGGCATCGGTAGGGGATTATTCCTTCATCAATTTTATAGATAAACAGGCTGAGCGAGCCTTCGAAATAGAAAGGACCTTAAAGGATTATGAAGGGCTGGAACTGAACTTCGACCTGGATGTTACCCCTGATGCGGAGGTGGAGATCGTGGTCGACCAAAAAACGGGGTCCTCCCTGAGGGGGACCGGGGAAGGTATCCTCCTGATAGAGATCAATACCAACGGGAAGTTCAATATGTTTGGGGATTTTGTAGTAGTGACGGGTACCTACAACTACCGTTTTGGAGGGGTAATCGACAAATCCTTCACTGTAAAACCCGGGGGGAGTATCGTCTGGGACGGCACCCCCCTGGCAGCCCAGCTCAATATGGAAGCGGTTTATTCCCTGAACGCCAACCCTGCACCCCTGCTCGACAATTCCGGGGTCACCAGGCGCATACCTACCAACGTAGTGGTCCAGCTAACAGGGGAACTGGAAAGACCCACTATTGATTTCAATATCGAATTTCCGGGCACGAGTTCCATCGTACAATCGGAGTTGGAATACAAGCTCCAAGACCCGACGGTGGAAGAGAGAAACGCGTTTTTCCTCCTTGCCCAGGGTACCTTTGTGGACGAAGGCAGTGGCCTCAATCAGCAGGCTGTAACCGGAAACCTGATCCAGACCGCATCCGGACTGGTGAACTCCCTCCTGGGAGGCGGAAACGACAAATTCGATTTTGGTTTTTCCCTGGAACAGGGCACCCTGGATCCCAGTCAGGTTCAAACGGAAAACAGGCTTGGGGTTACCGTTTCTACCCGTCTCAGCGACCGGGTATTGCTCAATGGAAGGTTTGGGGTACCGGTAGGTGGGGTGAGTGAGACCGTGGTAGCCGGGGACGTGGAAGTGCAGGTGCTCCTGAATGAAGAAGGAACCCTGAGGGCCAAGATCTTCAACCGGGAGAACGAGATCCAGCAATTCCTCGCTAACCAGACGGGCTACACCCAGGGAGTGGGTCTGTCATACGAGGTAGACTTCAGCACCTTCAATGAACTGCTCAGAAAGGTTTTTCAGCCTAAAGAACAACCCGAGAAATCCGGTTCGAGACCCCGCCCAACTCAGGGGGCCATAGGCAGGGACAGCGTGGTGAGATTTTATCAGAAATCCAAGTCACTTCCCGTAAAAGACCAGGACCAGTCGTCGCCGAATTCGCAAAATTAAGTCCTGAATTTTGATTTTTTTTAAACTACATCGTTTGATTAGCTTGATATAAGCAATTAAACCCGGGGCGGGACCCTGATTTGCCAATTCTTTGTTACTTTTGGATTTCGATAAATTTTATGGAAACTAAAATTAAGAAGATAGCGGTCTTTACATCCGGGGGAGATTCGCCCGGAATGAACGCCGCCATTCGATCAGTGGTGCGTACCTGCGCCTATATGAAAATTGACTGCGTTGGTATTTACCGCGGCTATGAGGGAATGATCGAAGGGGATTTTCTCCCTATGAATGCCCGAAGTGTGAATAATATCATCAATAAGGGAGGAACCATCCTGAAATCTGCCCGGTGTCCGGAATTCAGAACACATGAAGGAAGGCAGAAAGCCTATAACCAGTTGAAATCCCAGGGCGTTGATGCCATGGTGGTCATCGGGGGAGACGGCAGCTTTACAGGTGCTCTCCTCTTCAATGAAGAATTCGGCATGCCGGTCATTGGTATTCCAGGAACCATAGACAATGACATCTTTGGTACCCGTTATACCCTGGGCTTCGACACGGCCATCAATACCGCCATGGAGGTAATCGATAAGATACGGGATACGGCTAGTTCCCATCATCGCCTCTTCTTTGTGGAGGTAATGGGCCGGGATGTGGGGCACATTGCCCTGAATGCCGGGGTAGGAGCCGGAGCTGAGGAAATCCTCATCCCAGAGGAGAACCTGGGGCTCGAGCGACTGCTGGAATCCCTGAAGCGAAGCAAGCTCACCGGGAAATCATCCAGTATTGTGGTAGTGGCCGAAGGGGACAAGACCACCGGCAAGAATGTATTCCAGCTTAAGGAATACGTAGAGGAACACCTCCCGATCTACGACGTCAGGGTTTGTGTCCTGGGCCATATGCAAAGGGGAGGAGCCCCTACCTGTTTTGACAGGGTGCTGGCCAGCAGGATGGGTGTAAAAGCTGTTGAGGCCCTGCTGGAAGGCAAGAGCAACCTCATGGTTGGGATTCTCGATGACGACATCGCCTTTACACCACTGAGCGAAGCTATTAAAGGAAAAACAAAAATCAACAAGGAACTCATCAGAGTGTCCGATATAATGTCCACTTAAAAAAATATAAACATGGCAACATTGAAAATAGGAATAAACGGATTTGGTAGAATAGGTCGACTGGTCTTCAGGTCGATCGCAAAAAGAGACGGAGTTGAGGTCGTGGCGATCAATGATCTCCTGGATGTGGAGCACCTGGCCTATCTGTTGAAATACGATTCCGTACACGGAAAATTTGATGGTACCGTAGACGTAAAGGATGGAAACCTGGTGGTGAACGGGAAGACCGTAAGGATCACTGCTGAAAGGGATCCTAAGAACATCAAATGGGACGCCGTGGGCGCCGAGATCGTTGCGGAATGCACAGGGATCTTCACCACCATGGAAACAGCCCAGTACCACATAGACGGTGGGGCCAAGAAGGTCGTGATCTCTGCCCCTTCAAAAGACGCCCCCATGTTCGTGATGGGTGTCAACCACAAGAAAGTAAAAGCTACGGACAAGATCGTTTCCAACGCCTCCTGTACCACTAACTGTCTGGCACCGCTGGCCAAGGTACTTCACGATTCTTTCGGGATCGAAGAGGCGCTCATGACGACGGTTCACGCTACAACAGCTACCCAGTTGACGGTAGACGGTCCGTCCAGGAAAGACTGGAGGGGAGGCAGGAGTGCTATGCTGAACATTATTCCCGCATCCACCGGGGCTGCGAAAGCAGTGACCAAGGTGATCCCGGCCCTTGAAGGTAAACTGACGGGGATGGCCTTCAGGGTGCCCACTGCGGATGTTTCCGTAGTAGACCTGACGGTAAGGCTGGAAAAAGAAACTTCGTACGAAGAGATCAAAAAGGCTTTCAAAAAAGCATCTGAAGGGGAACTGAAGGGGATTTTGGGATATACCGAAGAACAGGTCGTTTCCCAGGACTTTATCAGTGACCCCAGGACCAGCATTTTCGACGCCGGTGCAGGGATTGAACTCAACCCCAGATTCTTTAAAGTAGTATCCTGGTATGACAATGAAGCCGGTTATTCCAACAAACTGGTAGACCTGGCTCAATATATCCATGCCCTTTAAGGAATAAAAACTAATACGGAGGAATCCTTGGAATAGGTAAATATTACTTATTTTAAGGATTCCTTTTTTAGAGCATTATGATATTAATTACAGACAGCGGAGCAACCAAAGCAGACTGGATCGCCCTGGACGAAAAGGGGAACGAGGTCTTTATGACCCAGACCCTGGGCCTGAGCCCTGAAGTACTGACGCGTGAAGTGATAGAAGACCGGCTCGCCAACAATTTCGAGCTTTCGAAGAACAGGCATAAGGTCAGCCGACTCTACTTCTACGGCGCGGGATGCGGTACCGACCGCATGAAGAAATTCCTCCGGAACATCTTCAAATCCTTCTTCAATAAAGCCAAAATTGAGGTCAAGGAAGATACCTATGCGGCTATCTATTCCACCACCAAGATCGGTCATCAGGGGATCGTCTGTATCCTGGGAACAGGGTCTAATTGCAGTTATTACGACGGCCACCAGCTTTTCCAGAAGGTGATCTCCCTCGGGTATATCCCCATGGATGACGGAAGCGGGAACTTTTTTGGCAGGAAACTGATCCGGGATTACTACTTCCACAAAATGCCCCAGGCACTGGGCCTGAAATTTGCCAGTGAGTACAATCTGGACCCGGATGTGATCAAGGAAAACCTCTATAAACAGCCCAATCCCAATACCTACCTGGCCACTTTTGCGCGTTTTCTCATTGAGAACAAGGACCATCCCTACTGCAAAGGGGTTATAGATAAGGGGCTGCAGCAATTTGTCAACAACTACATCATGCAGTTCGAACTGGCCACCAAGGTACCCGTCCATTTTGTGGGAAGCATTGCCTGGTTCCTCAGGGACGAACTAAAGATGGTCCTCGAGCGGAATGACCTGATCACCGGTGTGATCCGCCAAAGGCCTATAGACGGCCTGGTGGAATTCCACAAAGAGACTATCTGATCGCGATCATAGAGATCTCCACGTTTACGAACTTGGGGAGATTGGCTACTTCTACCGTTTCCCTGGCCGGGGCGGTGGCTGAATCGAAATAGGATCCGTATACCTCGTTGACCTCCGCAAACTGCTTCATGTCCTTGACGAAAATAGAAGCTTTGACCACCTGCTCGAAGCCCATGCTGGCCTTGGTGAGGATGGCTTTCAGGTTTTCCATACACTGACGAGTCTCCGTTTTGATATCCCCTGAGATCAATTCTCCCGTATTGGGATCCATGGCGATCTGCCCCGAGATAAAAAGCATATTTCCGGCCATAACAGCCTGACTGTACGGGCCTATGGGAGAAGGGGCTTTGGAAGTGTGGATGATCTTTCTGCTGCTCATATGATTTGATGTTTTAAGAGTTATCTTCTGACGGGCTGACTTCGGTTCTCCCATTTCAGGTCCTGCAGGATGGAACTCTTGATACCGATAAAGAAGTACCATCTTTTGAAATCCCCGAAAGGGGTCCAGTTGAAACGCATCACAAAACTTTTCAGGTCCCTTTCGAACCTCAACTGTGTCACGGTGAATCCTTTTCTTTTGATGTCGTAGCCCGATGAGGCACCTACCCTCCATCTGGGGGAAAGTTCAATGTTTCCTGAGAACATCAGGGAGTGGTTGGAAAATTCGTTCTGCCGGTTACTGTTGCTGTAGGTGGCTGCGTACTGCAACCTCAGGTCCCAGGGGATCTTTGCTCCGTATCTCGGGTTTTCTATGTCGTCCGGATCCCGGTTCTTAAAACTGCTGTCGTTGAAATTATCCGCCGATCCAAACAGGTCATCCGTCCTACCACCACTGGCAGCTACATAGGTCTGGCCCGCATAGGGATCTTGTTCCTCCTCCTCTTGGTCTTCCTTGCGACCAAAATCCTTGCTGCTGATATTGTAGCTGATGTTGGCCCTGGCGGTGGTGAGCCTGAAAAGGCTACCCCCGTTGTTGATATTAAAGGTATTGATACGCCTTCCGTTGTTGTCGATGGCATAGGGATCCAGGCTGGCCCCGAAGTTTACGGACATCTTGTTCTTTAACAGGTTTGTACCTCCGCTCATGCTCACCGGACTCAGTTTCAGGGAGTCGGCCTCAAAATTGTATCCCGTGGAAAAGTTAAGGCTGTTCAGCAATTGGATCTTTTTGGGTTCGGTGGCCGTGGAGTCTTTGTCCTTCACCTTCGCTTCCAGGGTGTTTTGCAAAGAGAAAGTTAGCGCATTGGACTTCCCCAGTCTGGGTGCCCCGTAGATGGTGTTCTGAAAACGCGAGTACTGCACGATATTCCCGGACACCTCATTGAGGTATTCGTCGTAATACTGTTCAAAGGAGGGGGCATAGCCGTAGCTTACAGTGGGCCTCATAACATGCCTCAACGCCTGGAATTTCTTGTCCTCCCCAAACGTAAAGGTTCCATACAGGGTGGTTCCTATACTCGCATTGAAATTATACTGGTTATACCGGTCAAAACCGCTGATCGTATCCGTGACCACGGTCTGAGTATCCGGGTCGAATCGCTGGTTAAAGGTTTGCAGGGTCCAGATATCCTCGTAATTACCACCCATGGTCACGCTGAAGTACTTGGCCACCTTGAAGTTGGTGCTGATTGGGATCCTGTGGCGGGCGCCTACCTTGGCATCGTCAAACATCTTGGCGGTCAGGAAATCCTCGTCGTTGGTTCGAATACTGTTACGGGCATTCAGGTCGTACTGGAAGTTGATGTTCTGTATGGCGCCCTTTTTGATACCATCCCTTTTGGCAAACGGGAAGACCCTTTCCATGGCCGCCTGCAGGGTGGGCAGGGTAACGTCTACCACATTGGTGTTCGTGTTCTGGTTATGGGTGGCCGTAAGGCTCATATTCACCGATGGATAGGCGGGAAAGGTCTTGGAATAGGATATGGAAGAAGACAGGTTGTTGGTCTGCGTCAGGGCCAGGTTCTGTTGCAGGAGGGAATTCCGGTAGTACTGGCTGCTCCCGAGGTTTACCGAGGCCGATAGCCTGCTGTTGGGGTTGGCTTTCGGGTCCTGGGAGTGGGAGATCTGTATGTTGTAGATCGTCCCTCTGCTGTAATCATCAAAACCCTTTTGGCTCACGATCTGATTCTCATAACGGAAGTTGACGTTACCCCGGTACCGGTATCGTTTGGCATAGACGGATTGCGCCCTGAGCCCATAACTCCCATTTGTATACAGGTCGCCCGTAAGGGTGAGGTCCACATAGTCATTGATGGGCAGGTAGTACCCTGCATTCTGCAGAAAATACCCCCGGTCCGGGTCATTTCCGAAGGTGGGCATCATGATCCCTGCGGTCCGGCCTACCGTTAGCGGGAAATAGGCAAAGGGCAGGGCGATGGGTGTAGGGACATCCACGATATACAGATTGCTGAACCCGGCGATCACCTTCTTTTTCGGCACGAACTTCGCCTTGCGCACCCGGATGTAATAATCCGGATCAATCGTATCCTTGGAGGTGGTCAGTTTCCCCTCGCTGAGGAAGTAGACCGAATCGTTTTCCTTTTTCGTCCTTTCGGCATAGACCTTCATGGCATCACTGCCCAGCTGGCCCAGACCAGCCTGCTGTTCTGTACGGGAATTCCAGATCACCGCCTTTTGGGTATCGAAATTAAAGCGTATGGAATCCGGGATGACCAGGTTCTCCCCCTGTTTGAAATAAGGGAGTTGAGAATAATTGCCCAGGCTGTCTTTAAGGCGACCTGCGTACACTTCATTTTTGATGTAATCCAGGATGATGATCCCGGCCTTGAGTTCCGTGTCCTGGTAATAGATCTCTGCCTCGTTGTAGAGATAGACCTTCTGGTCCCTCTGACTGAGCTTGACGTAATCTTTGGCCTTATATTTGATCTTATCGAGGAGAAGGGCCGGCTTTTGGGGTGCGGATTCCGTTCTCACGGTATCGGTCTCAACGGTATCTTTCGCCAGGGTTGGGGGAAGGGGAGGGGCCTGTATGCTGTCTTCCACAGCCCTGATAGGTAGGGGCCTGATCTTGTCCTCCTGTCCAAAAACCAAGGTCACAACCGAGAAAAACAAACCCGCGAAAAGAAAAAGCCGTTTATTTGATTGCAAAGCTATATATCCTATTTTTGTAGTGATAAGGCTTGATTTTCGTAAGTCAAACTTACATATATTTTTCTTCTGCCCGTGGCGGAGAACGATATTTTTAACCTAAGATTAGGAGCGTTATTTTGCCTACTGCCATGAATAAAAAATTGCTTATCGCTGTCTGTTTTTCTCTCATTTTGACAGCTTCTCTGACAGCCTCCGACCCTGTTCCGGCGAGCAGGGGGGACGAAGGTTTTGTCGTGGTCCTGGATGCAGGCCATGGAGGCCATGATCCCGGAAACCTGGGAAACGGCTATATGGAGAAGAATATTGCCCTCAATATCGTACTTAAAATAGGGGAGGAGCTCAAGAAAACACCCGGGGTCAAGGTGGTCTATACCCGGGATGACGATTCCTTTGTAGACCTCTTCGTCAGGGGTGAGATTGCCAACAAAGCAGACGCCGACCTGTTTGTTTCCGTGCATTGCGATTCCCATACCTCCAACGCCCACGGGGCTGGCACCTTTGTGCTCGGACTCCATGCGAACAAACAAAATTTCGAGGTGGCCAAAAAGGAGAACTCCGTGATCTACCTGGAGGATAATTATGAGACTCGTTATGCCGATTACGATATCAATTCCCCGGAATCGGTTATCGGCCTGACCATCATGCAGGAGGAATTCCTCGACCAGAGCATTCTCCTGGCAAAACTCATTCAGGATAATTTCACCTCGAAGCTCAAACGGAATGACCGGAAGGTAAAGCAGGCAGGATTCATCGTTCTCCACCAGACTTTTATGCCCAGCGTCCTGATTGAGACAGGCTTTTTGACTAACAGGGAGGAAGGCAGATACCTCAATTCCTCCAAAGGCCAGACCGAAATGGGCAAGGCCATTGCCGAGGCTATCCTGAAATATCGCAACAGTATACCCGATGAACAGACGGTAATCACCAACGGGGCTCCCCAAAAGACCACGCCTGTAGTGAGGGACGTCCCCAAACAGGCCGACCCTGATCTGAAAACGGAACAGACCCTTCAGACTGTTACAGAAACCCCCGCATCCGGTAAACTTGAGGCCGTCCAGACTTCCAAGGGAGAAACAGGCGAGGATACCCCGGCGGTCAGAATGCAGGTAGCCCGTGAGGGGGTCATTTTTAAAGTACAAATCATGGCGAGTTCGAAGAACCTGGCGCCGGGCGCAGCTGAATTTAAAGGTTTGAACAAGATCTCCAAGGAACCCGTGAACAACCTATATCGTTACCTGTACGGAGAAACAGATACCTATATGGGGGCTAAACTACTGAAGAACAATGCCGAAATGAAAGGCTTTACGACCTCCTATATCGTGGCCTACAAGGACGGGAAACGCATACCCCTGCAGGACGCCTTGAAATACGAGGATGAATAATGGCCTGCCTTCCGAATTTATTTCTAATTTTGTTTGGAACCTAAAAACGTGAACTTGAAACTATCTCGGGAAATCAAGACAGGGATCATCGTTATCGGAGGTATACTCCTGTTTATCCTGGGATACAGTTATCTCAAAGCCACGCCCCTTTTCGATGACAGCAAGACCTTCTATGCGGTATATGACAACGTGGGGGGACTCCAAACCGGCACACAGGTATCCATCAACGGCTTTAGCGTTGGCAAGGTCAATAACATCCAATTCAAGGACAACAGCGGAAAACTCATCGTCACTTTTTCTGTGGCCAGCAGTTTTGAATTTTCCAGAAACAGTAAGGCTGAACTGTTTGATACGGGCATCATCGGAGGGAAAGGGATTCAGATCGTCCCTGTCTTTGACGGGGCACCCATGGCCCAATCTGGCGATACTTTGGTAACCAATACACGCCCTGGTCTAACTGAATTGGTTCAGCAAAAACTGACTCCGCTTCAATTAAAGGTAGAAGGGGCCGTATCCCATGCAGATACTCTGTTGATGAATGTCAATGAGGTGCTGGACGACAAAACCAAGAGAAACCTGAGAGAAAGCATTCAGGGCCTCACCTCTGTCATGGAGAGCTTCCAGAAAAGTGCAGGCACCCTGAATGAGATGCTCGACAAGAACAAAGCACGTATAGACAGTTCCCTGAGCAATGTAGACCGCCTTACCGCAAATTTTGCCCAACTTTCAGACTCCCTTGCTGCTGCCAATCTCGGTGAGACCATACGCGACCTGGAGTCGACGATGAACAATCTCAACGACATCCTGGCGAAGATTGAGAAGGGTGAAGGCACCATGGGCAAACTGATGAAGGACGAAGACCTGTATAACAATCTCACTGAGGCATCCAGGGAACTGGACCTCCTCCTGCAGGATTTCCGTCTGAATCCCAAGCGCTATGTGAATGTCTCGGTTTTTGGCAAGAAGCAGATCGAATATGCCCTTCCCGAGAACGATCCCGCATTAACCAACAAGCAATAATTGATGGAATACCTTCCCAATATCCTCTTTGCCGTCCTATTGATCACAGGCATCGGCTATTTTGCGAGAAACGTAAAGAAACTAAGGAGGAATATCATGCTGGGAAAGGAGGCCGACCTGTCGGATAACAAACCCCAGCGCTGGAAGAACATGATGCGGATCGCATTGGGTCAGAGCAAGATGGTGGTCAGGCCCATCGCCGGACTTATGCACATCATCGTCTACCTGGGATTCATCATCATCAACATTGAAGTGCTGGAGATCATCATCGATGGATTGTTGGGTACCCACCGGGTCTTTGCTTTCATGGGGGGGTTCTACGATTTCCTGATCGCCTCCTTTGAGATACTCGCTCTGTTGGTGATCGTGGCGGTGGTCGTGTTCTGGTTGCGGAGGAATGCCCTGAAATTGGCCAGATTTGTAAAACCCGAAATGAAAGGATGGCCGAAAAACGACGCCAACTGGATCCTCTATATTGAACTCATATTGATGGCTCTGTTCCTGACCATGAATGCGTCGGACCTGCAATTACAGCGTATGGGAGTCGCCCATTATTCAGAGGCCGGTTCCTTTCCTGTCAGCCAGTGGATCACCCCCCTGTTTGAAGGCATGTCTGCATCAACCGTGGTCCTGATCGAAAGGTCTGCCTGGTGGCTGCACATTGCCGGAATACTATTCTTCCTGAATTACCTGTATTATTCCAAGCACCTCCATATTTTACTGGCCTTTCCAAATACGTACTACGGGAATTTAAAACCCAAGGGTCAATTTAGCAACAACGAGGCAGTCACCAAAGAGGTGCGGCTGATGATGGATCCCAATGCCGATCCGTTTGCGGTTCCTGCTGAGGATGCGGCTCCGCCTGACAAATTCGGTGCTTCGGACGTGAAGGACCTTAAATGGGTACAACTGCTCAGTGCCTATACCTGTACGGAATGCGGCAGGTGCACCAGTGAGTGCCCGGCTAACCAGACCGGGAAAAAGCTTTCACCGAGGAAGATCATGATGGACACGCGCGACCGTCTGGAAGAGGTGGGCAGGAATATAGACAAGAACAAGGGAACCTTCGTGGATGACGGTAAGCAACTGCTCGATGACTATATCACCCGCGAAGAACTATGGGCCTGTACCTCCTGCAATGCCTGCGTGGAGGCTTGTCCGGTGAGTATTGACCCCCTTTCTATCATCATGAGCATGAGGCAGTACCTGGTCATGGAACAATCAGCAGCACCTGCAGAGCTAAACGTGATGATGGGAAATATTGAAAACAACGGGGCCCCCTGGCCGTTCAACCAGATGGACCGCCTGAACTGGGCTGAGGAATCAGCATAACAAAAGAAATCGCAGAAAATGAATGTACCCACCATGGCATCCCTGTTCGCCGAAGGCAAACAACCCGAAGTTCTTTTCTGGGTAGGATGTGCCGGAAGTTTTGACGACAGGGCCAAGAAGATCACTAAGGCCTTTGTAAAACTCCTGGACAAGGCAGGGGTCTCTTTTGCCGTCCTGGGTACGGAAGAGAGCTGTTCGGGAGATCCGGCAAAAAGGGCTGGCAATGAATTCCTCTTCCAGATGCAGGCCGTCACCAATATAGAGGTAATGAACGGTTATGGGATAAAGAAAGTTGTTACTGCCTGCCCTCATTGTTTTAACACCCTAAAGAACGAATATCCCGGTTTGGGAGGTGATTACGAAGTGGTGCACCACACCCAATTCTTAAAGCAATTGCTAGAGGAAGGACGACTCACCCTCCAGGGGGGTACGTTCAGGGGCAAGAGGATCACCTTCCATGACCCTTGTTACCTCGGAAGGGCCAATAATGTGTATGAAGCCCCCAGGGAGCTTATTCGCAAACTGGATGCAGAGCTCGTGGAGATGAAGAATTGCAAACAGAGAGGCCTCTGCTGCGGTGCCGGAGGTGCCCAGATGTTTAAAGAAGCCGAAAAAGGGGATAAGGAAGTGAATATCGAGCGCACGGAGCAGGCCCTGGAGACGCAGCCGGAAATTATTGCTGCCGCCTGTCCTTTTTGCAATACCATGATGACCGATGGGGTAAAGAATAAGGAGAAAGAAGGAGCGATCGCGGTGATGGATATCGCAGAGTTGATGGCGCAGGCGGAAGATCTTTGATGCCTGTATTTTTGGAACGATTTTAGTGAAGAATGAAGATGAATATGAATAAAGAACAACTATGTTAGTGGCATTTGAAGCATTACCTGATACCTCCAGGATCTGGGTCTATCAGGCCGACCGGAATTTTTCCGAAGCCGAGTTAAAAGAACTCCACGAATTGATCCCCCAATTCCTGACTCAGTGGACAGCCCATGGGGCGTCCCTCCACGCCGGGTATGAGATCAGGTATAATCGTTTTATTGTGTTTGGGTTAGACCAAACACTGGCATCAGCTTCCGGCTGCAGTATAGACGCTTCTGTTCATTTCATACAGGGGCTGGAGAAACGTTTTGGGGTGCAGCTCCTAGACAGGATGAATGTGTCCTTTAAACAGGGCGACTATATCACTTATAAATCCATGGCGGATTTCAAAAAAATGGCCAAAGCCAAGGCCATCACAAAGAATACCATCGTCTTCAACAACCTGGTGGTAAACAAGCAGGAGTACCTCGAACACTGGGAGGTACCGGCTTCAGAAAGCTGGCACGGCCGGTTCATTTAGCGCATTCACCACAATTTCAGGGCGTTATCTGGTAAAAACGCAATAATTCTCGTGCATCACAGTTAGATTCAATGTTCAGTTTGCCTATGCGGAAAATTATCAAATCCTTCCTTTTCTTACTGCTTCTCCCGGCCTTTGTTCAGGCTCAGGGAGACCCCTTGCTTACGCCCGACAGTTTGGCTCAGCGGCAGTGGGTAGATGATCTCTATGCTAAAATGAGTCTGGAGGAAAAGATCGGGCAATTGTTTATGGTGTTGGTCGCATCAGATCAGAATAAAGAATCTACAGACAAAATAAAAGAGATGATCAGGGAAGAACATCTGGGAGGGATCATCTTTTCAACCGGCGGGCCCCTGAGGCAGGCAAAGCTCACCAATGAGTTTCAATCGGTTTCAAAAATTCCTCTGCTTATAGGCATGGACGCGGAATGGGGCCTGGCCATGCGGCTCGATTCTACCTTCGCCTATCCCTGGAATATGACCCTGGGAGCCATCCGGGACTCCAGTATGATCGAAAGGATTGGATTTCGGATAGGTACGCATGCCAAGCGCCTGGGAGTGCATATCAACTTTGCCCCGGATGTGGATATCAACATCAATCCCAGGAATCCCATCATCGGGAACAGGTCCTACGGGGAAGACCGTCAAAATGTGGCCCAAAAAGGAGCCGCCTTTGTCCGAGGGATGAGCAGGGCCGGAGTCTTAACCAGTGCCAAGCATTTTCCCGGACATGGGGATACAGCCGTGGATTCGCACAAGGACCTGCCGGTGATCCCCTTCGAGAAAGAAAGGCTGGACAGCATCGAGATTCATCCGTATAAAAAATTGATCAGGGAAGGGGTGTCCGGGGTTATGGTGGCCCATTTGAACGTCCCGGCACTGGAGCCGGAAGAGAAAAGACCTTCCTCCCTTTCGAAAAACATCATCACTCAGACATTGAAACAGGACCTGGGTTTTCAGGGCCTGGTCCTGACAGATGCCCTGAATATGAAGGGCGTCACCAATTTTGCCGGGGATGACAATGCAGCTTTGCAAGCCTTTCTCGCGGGGAATGACATTCTTCTCATGCCCGCAAACCTGCAGGGGGCGAGGACGGCCTTATTGAAGGCCTACAGGGATGGAAAGATCACCGAAGCCCGCCTGTCTGCCTCAGTCAGGAAGATATTAAAGGCCAAATACAAGTCGGGTTTACACACCTCTCAGCCTGTCACGCTTGACCATCTCTACGAAGATCTCAATGCCCAGGAGGATGAATTGCTATATGAAGAGGCCTTTGAGCAGGCGATCACCCTGGTAAAGAATGAAGTAGACCTTCTGCCCGTCAAGAATCTGGAGAACAAGAAGATCGCTTATGTCGCCATGGGCGACGACTCCGGGGAACCTTTTTTAAAGGGGATGAAGAAATATACGGAGGTGACCAGGGTGGAGGGGAAGGACATCGGCACCTTAAAGAAGAACCTGGAACCCTACAATGTGGTGATCGTCGGTTTTCACAAGAGTGATGAAAGCCCCTGGAAACCGTACAAGTTTTCGGAAAAAGAGTTGTACTGGCTTGCCGAATTAGGCAGACAGCGAAGTTTTAATTTAGTCCTGACCGTCTTTGCCAAACCCTATGCCTTGCTGGACCTGGTGTCTTTTGACGACCTCGATGCATTAGTCTTGGGCTATCAGAACAGTGTGATCGCGCAGGAAAAGACGGCAGAGGTCATTTTCGGGGCCATTCCCGCCAGGGGAAGGCTTCCTGTTTCTCTGGGAGCTGGACATCCTGTGGGATCAGGCGTCCTCGGCAAGTCGCTGGGAAGGTTGGGCTTCAGTGTCCCGGAACGGGTGGGTATGGACAGAAAAAAACTTTCCAGGGTGGATACGCTGGTGCAAAACGGCATAGATTCTTTGATGTTCCCGGGGGCACAGGTACTTGTAGCCCGGAGGGGAAAGGTGATCTACGAGCGGAATTTTGGGAAACCCACTTATGATGCTGCAGACTCCATAACTTCGGAACATCTCTATGATCTGGCCTCCCTGACCAAGATCCTGGCTACCTTGCCCATTGTCATGTCCATGGAAGAGCAGGGAAAGATCTCCCTGAACGACACTTTTGGGGAATTGATCCCGGCCTATGACACGACGAAGCTCAAAGATGTCACCGTTCTTAAAGCGTTAAGCCACTACGGGAGGCTCCCATCCTGGATTGCCTTCTACCTGGCGACCCTGGATAAGAACCGAAAACCCTCCCCTGAGTTTTACCGCGCCCGTCGCCCTTCCTCTTTCACCGCCCCGCGCCGTTCTCGATCTCGTCGTACGCACCGAGATCCCCGGCTCTGGGGACGACTGCAACACTTGCGGCTTGCTGTTTCGCGACGGGCTCCAAGGCTCC
>NZ_JBFGBM010000006.1:0-31293 GCF_041567615.1 Muriicola sp. | reverse complement strand
TGATGATCCCGATCCCGGTGAGCATCCCTTTGATTACCGAGGATGGGAAATAGTACCCAATAATTCCGGCTTTTAAGATGCCGAAAAGAATTTGTATGGCTCCACCGAGGACGACAGCCATCAGGAAGTTCTGGTATCCGCCCAGTGCTCCGATGGCGGTTAGTACGATGGCGGCTAAACCTGCAGCGGGGCCACTCACCCCGATATGGGATCCACTGAGGGATCCTACGACGATACCTCCCACAATCCCCGCGATCAGTCCGGAGAACAGAGGTGCACCGCTCGCAAGCGCAATCCCAAGACATAGCGGGAGTGCCACGAAAAATACTACGATACTTGCCGGTAAATCGTTTTTGATTGTTTTAAACATAAGAGAAGGTGTTTGCTCCTGCACCAGGGGGTGCAGGATAGATTATTAATTGGTTGTGAAAAAATAAGGATTCAGGACAGGCTTTCGGGAGGGGGGAAAGGGATTTCCATGTAGATGGCGCCTGAAGCCAGAGTGTTCCTCCAGCCGGATTTGTCGGCGTAATAAGACCCCTGTATATTTCTGAGATCCTGTGAATCGAAAAGGATGGTCTCTTCCAAAGGGTCTTTCTTTTCCTGTTCTTTGGATTCCTCCTCGTTCAGGGTATACGTGATACCCGGGCTGTTTTCATCGAGCAATTGAAGGATAGGGGGAACCGTGATCGACAGCAGCCACAATGCGCTGACGAACAATACAAGGAAAGATTTGTTTTTTGAAAGCTCCATGTCCCAAAAATAAAAGGAATACTATCAATTCCAAGTAAAATACTGATTAAAAGTCTTTCAAAGCTCTCAGATCTGAAGCGGGGATCCATCCATTTTTACCATCAGACAGCCTGACCTTATTCCAGTCTTCCAGAGTCTCCTCAACAAAGACCTTGCTTCCTTCATGTAGCGTAAAAAGCGTAATACTCCGGTTATTAGGTTCCTCTTTCACCGCTGTTTCCTGGGCGAATATGATGGCGGGTCGGGTATCCGTGTACTCCTGGTATTGCAGTACAGCAAAGGTAACACTCATGACAGTGAGAAAGAGGCAGACCATGCTTCCTATAAATGCGAGCCTTTTTCTGTCCGCAAACCTGAAAAAATAAAATGCCAGGTAGAGGAACACAAACAGGAGCATAAAGATTATCGAGGTGTACGCCCACTGATCGAAGGTCATGATATTGATCACCCGGGAGGTGATCCTCGTTATGGCAGTTTGAGGAATAGGTTCTATCTCATCAATGGTCATCTGCCGGGCATAGTTGAGATTGTCCCTGATCTCGGAGTCATTCGGATCTAGCAATAAAGCCTTTTCGTAATAATAGATGGATGGGGCGATCTTCTTGAGTTTGTAGTAAGCGTTTCCCAGGTTAAAATAGAGGCTCGAAGAATGGGAGCCGCTTTCGAGGATATGTTCGTAATTCTCAATGGCCAGTTCATAGTCCCCTTCATTATAGGCCTTGGTGGCTTCCTCAAACAACACCTCATTCTGGGAATGACCAGACAGGGAAACCAACATCAGAAATACTAAAAAGAAATTCTTCATGTCACAATTGTTTGTCCAGGGAAGAGATCACTTCGCTTGCCCTGTCGTAATCCTGCTGCATCTGTACCTGGGAGAAAGGGCTGTACCTGGCCATCTCACAGTTTTTCAGCAGGGCCATAAAACCGGCTATAGTCTCCTCGTCTACATTCTTTTTGGTGAGCAGATCTGTGATCTTCTCCTTGCTGAATTCCGAGGTCTCTATCTTCAGTTTCGCCTTGAGGTAATTGTGAAGGGCTTTTTCCATGGCGATGTAGAACTCGTCCTTTTCGCCCATCGCCCTCTTGGCTTTAAATAGGTATTTCTTCGCGAGCTTGTTAGCCCTTTTGATTTTCCTTCCGGCGACATCACTGGCAATGGCCTCCCTTTTCCTGCCAAAGACAATGGCCAGAGGAATCAGAAGGAGCGGACTCAGGAAAAAGAGGTAATAGTTCAGCGATCCGAAGAAGGGGGTTTCCAGGCTGGGCCTCAGGTCGGGGGCGAGTTTGATGAAGTGGAACTGACTCCCCGTGCTCTGTACGGGCCTTTTACTGCCGGAAGCCAGCGGGATATTGCCTCCGGAGGACTCCAGGGGGCCGCTGGTCACCTCAATATTGATCTCGTCTGAGGTTAGTGTTTTGTAGGTCTCATCTTCCGGGTCAAAATAACTGAATCTGATGGGGGGGATGGGATAATCCCCCTTGAATGACGGGACCACGGTATAATTGTTGCTCACCTTCCCCTGCATTCCCGAGAGGGTTGTTCTCACATTCTCGTTGTATTCGGGTTCGTATACTTCGAGGGATCCCGGCATTTCAAGGGTTGGCAGCTGAAAGAGTTTGAGGTTCCCATTTCCTTCCACCTCTACAATGGCCTGGAGGGATTCTGTCGCTTTAAGGGTACGCTTGCTCGTGCTGACCTTAAAACGGAAGCTGCCCACTGCCCCGCTGAAATCACTTGGCTGGCCCGCCAGGGGCAAGGGCTTTACATCTATGGTCCTTTTTCCTGCGGAAACTGTTTTGTTGGTCTGGGTGTAGATGGGTTGCCCGAAGAAGTCGCGCCTGTTCGTAGGCACATCGAGGGTGATCTCCAGCGATAGGGGTTCAATTTCCAGGGCCCCGCTCTTCTGAGGGTAAAGGACCACCCGTTTGAGGATGACGTATCGATACGACTTTCCTTGGTATGTCCCGTTCTTAACACTGTAGGAAGTGACCGGGATATCCTGGCTCCAGAAGTTGTTATAGGTGGGGTTGTCAAGAGGTCTGAAGTTGGAGACATTGATAGTCGGGCTCACATAGAGTTTATAGACCACACTTACCGCCTCATTCATGTACGGGCTCGTTTTGGATACTTCCGCTACCAGGTGGAGGTTCTGGTCTGCGATATCATCGGCGGTCATCTGGTCACTGGGCTTGTCAACGGCGGCGGTCACTTCTACCTTTTTCGGGGTGGTCTTGTAAGTTTTGCCTTCGATGACAATGGTAGCCTGTTTAATGGTGAATTCCCCTCTTTGGGTTGGTGCCAGCGTATAGGAATAGGTCTTGGAATAATTTCTGACACCATTGATCCATGAAGAACTGATAGCCTGGGAAGGACCCATCAGGACCCTGAAACCTTCAAAATCCGGAGGGGTAAAATTATCCCCGTCCCTGTTCATCGTAAAGTCGATCCTCAAACGTTCATTCAGTCCGAGCTTTTCCTTGCTCAGATTGGCCTCAAACTCCACCGGGTTTTCTTCCTGGGAATATCCGACTGCTGATCCGAAAAGGAACAGGAGCAACAAAACCCTAAGTACTGCCATCCGTTTCATCACCAGTCTTTTGCGTTCTTGCTTTTAGGTCCTTTTACCTTCTTCTCATTCATTTTCTCCTGCACTTTGTTCTCCTCATTCTGCATGGCCTCGAGCAGGTTCTTTATCTGCTGGGGAGAGAGTTGATTGGGCTTGGGTTGTTTCTGGTCTTCGGGTTTTTCCCCTTGTTTGGGCTGTTCCTTTTTTTCTTCTCCTTCTCCTTCCTTATTGTCTTCCTTCTCCTGGTCTCCCCCGTCTTTTTCCTGTTTGTTTTCCTGATCTTCCTTCTGTTCCTGCTCCTGTTGTTGCTGATCCTCCTTTTCCTTCTGGTCTTTTTTCTCGTCTTCCCCGTCTTTCTGCTGGTTTTGCTGCTTTTTAGCGAGTGCCTTCGCAAGGGCGAGGTTATAACGGGTCTCTTCGTCCTCAGGGTTGTTTCTCAGGGCTTCCTTGTAGGCTTCAACAGCCTTCTCGTATTCCTCGTTCTTCATGAACACATTGCCCATATTGTGGAAGGCCTTGTGTTTTTCCGGCTTGGCCCCTGCGATCTCCCCTGCCTGTTTAAACCTGCCAAAGGCCTCCTCCAGGCTTTCTTTTTTGTAGTAAGCAGTCCCCAGGTTATAAGGAGCTATGGCGTTCTCCTGGCTCTTTGAGATCGCTCTCCTGTAATCGGCCTCCGCTTCAATGAATTCATTCTCAGAAAGCTCTTTGTTTGCTTCCCATGTCAGATTCATGGAATTCTTGAGGGCTTTCTCAGCGTCTTTCTTCTTTTCTTCCTGGGCGATACCGGAAGTGATCAAGCCCAGAACGAGTAAAGGGAATAACTTATTCATGATCTTCTTCATTGAACAGGTTTAACTTCTGCAACCACCTTGTCTTTCTTTCTAGTAAAAAGATATCTAAAAATAGGAAGAATAAGGCTGCGCCCAAAAACCACTGGAACTGGTCCTTGTAGTCTGCGAACTGTTTGGCTTCAAATTCGGTCTTGTCTATCTGGTTCAGGGCCTCCTTGATCTCTTCCACGGCTTGCTCCGTATTGGAGCCATCTATATAAGCCCCGTTGCCTTTTTCTGCGATCTCCTTCAGGATTTCAGCATTGAGCCTGGTAAT
Source organism: Muriicola sp. (assembly GCF_041567615.1). Lineage (GTDB taxonomy): Bacteria > Bacteroidota > Bacteroidia > Flavobacteriales > Flavobacteriaceae > Muriicola. The sequence goes on along the minus strand of NZ_JBFGBM010000006.1, from coordinate 26,863 downwards.
GACCACCTCCCCTTCGCTGTCTTTTTTCAATTCCTGTATTATGCCGTTTCTCTTGACGGGAATAGGCGCACCTTTATCCTTTCCAACACCTATGGTGAACACCCGAATCCCTTCTTCCACAGCCAGATCCACTGCATCTATGGCGAGGCCGTCGCTGTGGTCCTCCCCGTCTGAGACGATAAACAGGACCCTGTTGGTCTGCTCCTGGTCGTCATAATAGGTGGTAGCCAGCTTGATGGCCTCATCTATGGCTGTACCCATGGATGAAAGGAGGTCCGTATTCAGGTACTGCAGGAACATCTTTGCCACGGCATAGTCTGTGGTGATCGGCAATTGAGGGGCGGCCTGGCCTGCATAGGCGATGATGCCGATCCTGTCACTGGCCAGCTGGTTGATGATCTCCGAGACAATCCTTTTTGACTTCTCCAGCCTGTTTGGGGCGATGTCCTCGGCAAGCATACTCTTGGAGACGTCTATGGCGAAAACGATATCTACGCCTTCCCTTTTAACGGTCTCCATTTTGGTCCCTATCTTAGGATTCGCCAGTCCAAGGATCAATCCGGAAAGGCCAAGCAGGAACACGATAAGCTTCAACACACTCTTAAACCCGGAACGGGCAGGGGCGAGTTTCTTAAGCAGGTCCGGATCCGCGAATTTGCGCTGTGTCCTCTTCTTCCAGTACAGCAGCACCAGATAGAGCAGGACCATGCCCGGGAAGAGCAGGAAAAGGTAAAAATATGTGGCTTCGTCTATCTGTATCACGGTTATACAAAACTTTTAAAAACGGTGGTCCTGAAGATCCATTCGGAGAGCAGGAGTACTCCGGCCAGCAGGACCCACGGTCTGAATTTCTCTTCGTTGTTATAATACCTGAATTCTTCTATTTCGGTTTTTTCAAGCTTATTGATCTCGTCGTAGATAGCTTCCAGTTTCTGGTTATTCGTCGCCCTGAAATACTGCCCTCCGGTCACATTGGCGATCTTTTGCAACAGGGCTTCGTCTATCTCTACTTCTCTCATCCCGTAACGGAAAGAACCATCTGCGTTGTAGGCGATGGGAGATAGGGCATTCCCGTTGGTCCCAAGTCCGATAGTATAGGTCTTGATCCCGAATTCCACCGCCAGGTTGGCGGCGGTCTCAGGCTCAATAAAACCGGAATTGTTCACCCCGTCTGTCAGCAGGATGATCACTTTGCTGGCTGCTTTACTGTCCTTGAGCCTGTTCACGGAAGTTGCCAGGCCCATTCCGATAGCAGTACCATCAGCCAGCTGCCCGTAGGTGATCTCCCTCAGGGCGTTGAGTACGATTCCCTTGTCGCTTGTGATCGGGGTCTTGGTATAGCTTTCTCCCGCATAGGCCACCAGGCCGATACGGTCATTGGGCCTTTCCTCGATGAACTTTGAAGCTACTTCCTTAAGGGCTGCCAGGCGGTTGGGTCTGAGGTCCCTGGCCAACATACTGGAAGACACATCGATGGCCATCACAATATCGATCCCACTCGTGGTTTTGGTACGGGTGGAGACTTCCCTGATCTGGGGTCGAGCCATGGCTGTGATGATACAGGCAAGGGCGAGCAGCCTCAGTGCAAACAGTACCGGCTTCAGGCGCGGGAGCAGGTCGTTCTTTGGGAAACCCTTTAAACTGGGGATCTTCAGGGAGGCCGATTGGTCTTTCCGTTTGATAAAATACCAGAGTACGGCCACAGGAAGCCCAAGGAGCAACCAGAAGATCTGTGGATTCGCGAACTGTATATTTTCAAACATCTATACCTGTGTTTTAACGTCTATGGAATTAATAATACGATCGATGATCTCTTCCGCATAGGGATCGCCTTCCTCCCATGAGAGGATCACCTGTTGCTGAAAACCCTTGCCCCCGAAGAGGATGATGGCGTACTTGCCCCTGATCCGCTCCCCTCCTTCTTCACGCTGGTAGATCGCACTGCCGTAAACCTTTATTCCGGGCACCCCTGAGGCCGAACTGAATTCTTCCTGTTTGGTGATGATATTCCGTGCACCTCTGTCGACAAATCCTTTAAGGATCTGGTCAATGCTCTTTTGGTAATCGGGTTCTTCCTGCTTTGAAAGGATGATGGAAGAGGTACCTACCCCTAACATGTTATCCGGGTTGTAAAATGAAAATACCTGCCTGTCCTGTATATCATCCTTCTCATCAGGAGAGATCTCGGCCTCCTGCCGTAAAAGAACCTCCGGGGCGGAGAGATCGACCGGCGGGTAGCCATAAGAACTGGAGACCCATTCGCCTTCCAGCAAATCCTTGGAGGAGCGAAAAATGAGTGTATTCCTCACATTGTCAATCCCGTAATAAAAGACGGTCGCGATCAGGCCCAGGACGATCACGGCTGCCGTGGCTAGGGCGACCTGAACTCTTTTTTGCCGCAGTTTCTTCTTTTTCAGCTCTTCCTGATAGGCGGCCTGCTCCATCAGTTCCTCCTCTGTGGGTTCCGGGATGGCCTTCTTGGTCTTGATCACGATCTGCTCTATGGCCTTTCTGTCCTCTTCGGCGCGGGAAGATTCGGGTTTAGAACGGGCGAACTTCACCAGGTCAGCCGTGTCCAGAATCCTCTTGAACTGGGTGATCGTTTCTTCCTCTATCCTGAGTTCCCCGGCATCCTTCATCAGCTCCAGTTTGGCAATGAGCTGGTCCGTAGTACTTTCCAGGGCAGAGATGTGGACATCCTCTTCAAGGTATGACCTTACGATTTCGGTCAGCTCAGAGTAGTATTTCTTGTATTCCTCCTGAATGATGTATTTGGAATTCTCCAGACGCTTTAGCTCGAGAAGTGCCCTGTCATAGGGCGGCATCATAGCTTCCTCCTCTTCCTGGGTGAGGGGTTTGGGCCTGAGAATATACCAGAGCAAGGCCCCCAGAACCAGCAAAGATCCTAAGATGATCCAAACGTAGAACGGGATGGAAGCTCCGGCCTTCTCCACGGGGATCAGCGGCTTGATGTCGTAAAATTCCTTGGAAACCGTATCCACTTCTACCGTGGAAACGGAAACCATCAGGGAGTCTGTAAAATATCCTTTGCCGTCGATCTCTATCCTTTGGATGGGCAGGAGATACGTTCCCGAATCGAATTGAGTGAGGGCGTAGATCTTTTGGATAGTCATCCTGTCCAGTCGGCGCGTGGTATCCGTCTTAAGAGCCTCTACGGTCTCAAGAGGAGAAAAGGTCTGACCTTCGGGGAAAATGACCGAAGCAGCTGAATCTGTTTCCACGGTTACGGTAAACCGGATCTGTTCCCCGATCTTGATCGCCGTGGTATCTACGGAAGAGGAGATCCTGGGAGGGGTCTGGGCCAGGACGGTACTGGAAAGCCCGATAAAAAGCAGGGGCAGGACCACCCACTTGCGAACCTGGCCTGAAATTTTCCTTATGGTACCGTAACTCTTATTCATTGGCTTAGGCGCGTTGCTTAAAATATCCCAGCAGTTTTTTTACATAACTCTCGTCTACCCGGCATTGCAGGATCCCAGCTCCGGATTTGGTGAACGCATTTCTGAAATAATCCACCCACTCCCGGTAGTATTTCTCATAGGCTCTTCTCACCTGTTTTGAAGAGGTATTCACCAGGTGGGTCTCCCCGGTCTCCGCATCCTGCATTTGCACCATACCCAGATTGATCATCTGTTCTTCCTTTGGGTCATAGACCCGGATCCCCGTTACATCGTGCTTGTTGCCCACGATCTTCAGGGTCTGTTCGTATTCCTCCATCATAAAATCGGACAGCACAAACACAATGGCCCTCTTTTTCATGACGTTTGACAGGTATTTCAAGGCCTCAGTAAGATCCGTCTTTCGGCTTTTCGGGCGGAACTCAAGCAATTCGCGTATGATCCTCAGAATGTGGCTCTTTCCCTTTTTTGGGGGGATAAACAATTCCACTTCGTCCGAAAACATAATCATCCCCACCTTGTCATTATTCTGCAAGGCCGAGAAAGCCAGGGTGGCAGAGATCTCCGTGATCACTTCTTTCTTGAACTGGTTCACTGTACCGAAGTGTTCGGAACCACTCACATCGATAAGTAGCATGAGGGTGAGTTCCCTTTCTTCCTCAAATACTTTCACGTAGGGCTCGTTATACCGGGCCGTCACGTTCCAGTCGATCGTCCTTACATCATCCCCGTATTGGTACTGGCGAACCTCACTAAAGGTCATACCCCGGCCTTTGAAGGTGGAGTGATACTCCCCTCCAAAAATGTGATCAGAGAGCCGGCGGGTCTTGATCTCAATTTTCCGAACTTTCTTCAGTAATTCCTTCGTATCCATGGGTTCAGGTTTGAGCGGGAAGGTTCAAAAGCGCGTTTTGAACGGATAATACACCTCGAACTAGGGTACTTCAATCTCGTTGACGATGCGATTGATGATCTCTTCGGAAGTGATGCTCTCGGCCTCTGCCTCATAGGTGATGCCTATCCTGTGGCGCAGGACGTCGTGAATGACGGCCCTGACATCTTCGGGTACTACATAGCCCCTGCGTTTGATAAAGGCATAGCACTTGGCGGCGATGGCCAGGTTGATGCTTCCCCTGGGGGATGCACCAAAATTGATCAGAGGCTTGAGGTTTTCCAGGTCGTATTTTTCCGGATACCGGGTGGCAAACACCAGATCCAGAATATACTTTTCGATCTTCTCGTCCATATACACCTCCCGCACTGCCTTTTGGGCATCAAGAATCTGCTTCAGGCTCACAACCGGCTTTACGGTTTCAAATGCTCCGTTGAGGTTCTGGCGAATAATCAGCTGTTCTTCGGTCATCTTGGGATAGTCGATCACCGTCTTGAGCATAAAACGGTCTACCTGTGCTTCAGGCAGGGGATAGGTCCCCTCTTGTTCTATCGGGTTCTGGGTGGCCATAACAAGGAAGGGGGCGTCCAGGGGAAACGTTTCATCCCCGATGGTCACCTGTCTTTCCTGCATCGCCTCCAGCAATGCCGATTGCACCTTGGCAGGAGCCCGGTTGATCTCATCTGCCAAAACAAAGTTGGCAAAGATGGGCCCTTTCTTGATTGAGAAATCGTTGGCTTTGATATTGTAGATCAGCGTACCTACCACGTCGGCAGGAAGCAGGTCCGGGGTAAATTGGATTCGACTAAAACTTCCTTTGACAGCCTTGGCCAGAGTGTTGATCGCCAGGGTCTTGGCGAGGCCGGGAACTCCTTCGAGCAGGATATGACCCTGCCCCAAAAGTCCGATAAGCAATCGCTCGGTCATCCTCTTTTGTCCGACGATTACCTTGTTCATCTCCATCATCAGCAGGTCAATAAATGCGCTTTCCCGGGCTATCTTCTCATTGACCGCACTTATATCTACCGTACTATTATCTTCCATAAAATTGATTTTTTCAGTTGTATATCAAAGACTTGGTTGAAAGGACATGCAAATTCAAAATTTATTCATTTACAGCCTGTTAACGATTGGTTAAAAATTGCGGGAACCCCAAGTTTTATGACCTTTTTAAGGGATTTTTAGTAATTTCACCAGCCTATGAAAACACTAGCAAATTTCTCCAGGATCATTGCCGGAACGATGACGTGGGGGGCATGGGGAAAAAAGTTGTCCAAGCAACAAATGATCACCCTGATGAATCATTGCCTTGAAGTGGGGGTAACCACTTTTGATCACGCGGATATATACGGGGGATACGGCAATGAAGAAGAATTCGGCAATGCTTTTGCATCCAGTAAGATCAGCAGGCATAAAATACAACTGGTCACAAAATGCGGAATTCAGTATATGGCCAAGGCAAGGGACAATAAAGTCAAACACTACGATTATTCCAGGGATTACATCATCTGGTCTGCAGAGCGCTCCCTGGAGAAACTCTGTACGGAATACGTAGACCTATTGCTGCTGCACCGGCCCAGCCCGCTGATGGATCCCGAGCCCATCGCCAGGGCTGCAGAAGAACTGCTCAAAAGCGGGAAGATCCGTTCCTTCGGAGTATCTAATTTCACCCCTTCTCAAATCGCCATGCTGGAAACGGCCATACCCGTAGAGGCCAATCAGGTGGAATGTTCCCTGACGGCCGAGAGCGTAATGTATGACGGTACCCTGGACGACTGTATCACCCACAACAGGATGGCCATGGCCTGGTCTCCCCTGGGGTCTTATTTCCGGGAGGATGATGACAGAACGCGCAGGATAAGGGAAGCCCTGCAGCCCATGAAATCGAAATACTCGGCCTCGGAAGACCAGCTGATCCTGGCCTGGTTGATGCAACACCCGGCTGAGATCTATCCTGTGGTCGGCACCTCAAATCCCCGCCGCATCGCGGATTCCATGAAGGCCGTTGAGATCTCCATGGATCTGGAAGACTGGTTTATTTTGCTGAAGGCCTCACAGGGTCACGAGGTTCCATAATATAAGCATCCAATGAGTAAGCATATGAAAACGGCATTTATAACCGGAGCCACCAGTGGGATAGGGAAAGCCACTGCGGAACTTTTTGCTTCCCATGAGATGAGGCTTGTATTGTGTGGCAGGAGGCAGGCCCAACTCCATGCCCTCAAAGAGGACTTAGGGGCCAAAACAAACGTACATACCCTGAATTTCGACGTGCGGGATAAAGAGGCAGTGCAGACTGCCATTGAATCTCTTCCTGAAGACTTCGCAGACATAGAAATCCTGGTAAACAACGCAGGAAATGCACATGGGCTGGAACCTATACAAAAAGGGGATCTGACCGACTGGGATGCGATGATCGATATCAACGTGAAGGGACTGCTCTATGTCTCCCGGGCTGTTTTGCCGGGGATGATCGAACGCAAAAACGGGCACATCATCAATATCGGATCGACAGCCGGAAAGGAAGTATATCCCAACGGGAACGTGTATTGCGCAAGCAAACACGCCGTGGATGCCATCAACCAGGGGATGCGGCTCGACCTGAATGAATACGGGATCCGGGTTGGGGCTGTCAATCCGGGCCTTGTGGAGACCGAATTCAGCGAAGTACGTTTCAAAGGCGACCTCGAAAGGGCCAAGAAGGTCTATCAGGGATATCAGCCCTTAACCCCTGAAGATATCGCAGACATCATCTACTTTGTCGTTACCCGCCCTTACCATGTGAACATCGCAGATCTGGTGGTCATGCCTACCGCCCAGGCGAGCAGTACTCTTGTGAAGAAAAAACCATGATCAATAAACGCCTTCTGGTCAAGAACCTGCTGGCCCATAACGATGAGAATAGTTTCTACGACAAAAAGCGATTCATCGATATTGGGCAGCGGGAGGGGAAGGCCAAATTCCTCAAACACGTCTGTGCCATGGCCAACAGCAACCCCAGGAATAATTCTTATATCGTCATAGGGGTTGAGGACGAGGATAACAAGATTGTCGGGGTCGATTTCTTTGACGACAGCAAGATACAGAACCTGGTGAACGCCTATCTGGACAACCCTCCCCTGATCTCCTATGAGAATATCCCTTTTCCTCACCTGCCGGAGGGAAAGGTAGTGGGCCTGGTGACCATCAAATCTAACGGGAAGGTCTGTGCCCTGAGAAAGAATATCTGGAAGTATTACGGGGGTGCGGTTTTTTTCCGGGAGGGGAGCATCAGTATGCCCAAGGCTTTCGATATCGAACTGAAGGATATCAACTCAGACCTGGTCTCCACCATCGAACAACACGCCCGGAACAACATAGAACTCACCCTGGACGGGGTGATCGACTTTATCAACCACCGCCACAAGGACCTCAGCAGCAGCTATAAGGTCTTTAAGGAACAATTCGTGATCTGCTGGGCCGGGAACAAGAAGGTAGTAAAGGACCAGACCTATTATTCCCGTGTAGATATCGAACTGATCAATGAACAGGTAAAACTATTCTACTCGGCCCTGGATGAGATCTCGATCGTGATCACGGAAGACACCTTCGCCATCACCGAATATGTGCATTTAGGTCTTGGAAGGGAGAAACACTATTACCCTCTGGAGGAGGTTGGGATCACCTTTAATGACAACGGAACCTATCAGATCCAGAGTGAACTGCTCTTTGAGCCTCCCCGCTACGACCGGAAGACGCTTTACCATATTTTCAATACCAACAATATCCTGCTGCAAAAACTGCAGAAGAACCTAAGGCTTACCAAGGCCGATAACGAAGATCTTAAACTGGCACCTGCGACCTATCTCCTCTGCTATCTCAATGGTTTTGAAGAGGCAAGGGAGCAAATGGACACTATGAAAGACCTGGTAAAAAGCAAGGACAGGGCCACGTATAACAACTTTAAAGAATCCCAGAGGATCCTCAGGAAGGTGAGGTACAGTTAGGGTTTAATGAGCCAGAGCAGTTCATAGGGCCCGAGCTCAACGAGTCCGCTTGTGAGTTTCCATTCTTCCCCCTTCAGCAGATCCTTCACCCTACCGTCTTTCAAGTATCCCAGGTCGTCAAGGAGGCGTATGTCTAAAATCCGCGGATGCTCGTCGAAGTTGGCGATGACCAGGATCCCTTTGCGGCCTTTTCCGGTCCGTTCAAAAACAAACAAATGGGGATTTTCGGGATCATGGATCTCCAGGTTGTTATGGTCTGCAAGAACCGGCGTTTTCTTTCGCTGGGCGATCATTTTTTTCAGGCCCTCAAAAATCCGGGAGGAAGGTTTTTCCCGATCGTTCAGTTGGGAAACGACATCCCAGTTGTGCCTGGGGCGGTTTACCCACCGGCTGTCATTCCTCTTGTGTGCATCCTCCAGATAGGAGTAGTCATTAAGTGTTCCGAGTTCATCCCCCGCATAAATGAATGGGATGCCTCCAATGGAGAGGATGATGCCGTGCAACATCATGATCTTGGCAAGGGAAGTTTCCACGGCTGCAGCATCGCCATTTCGCGTCGCTTTTTCCAGGCCGAGGAGTGAGGCACAGCTTCCTGTGATCCGACTGTCACCGGTTGCGTGATTTTCCATGAATTTGTATCCCACGGCCGGGCTCCATTTTAGTCCCTGACAGTAATAATCGATGAGGAACTTGCGGTGCATCCAGGGGTCCAGGCCGAGTTGGGCTATGTAGCCGTCATCGAGCCCCAGCCCGATATCATCATGGCAGCGCAGGTAGTTGATCCAGGTGCAGGAATCGGGTTTTTGAGGGACGTTCTTCAGTGATTTTTGCAGGAGGAGGGTCTTTTTTGTTGCGATGGAATTCCAGAGCAGGGACATGAGGGAGGCGTTATAGGCAATATCACATTCATTCCCTTGGAGTTTCCCTTCGCCAAAGTATTTGACGATGTCGTGGGGAGATACAATCGCTTCGGCCAGGAATATGACGCCCGGGGCCACGACTTGCAGGCACATTCGAAACAGCGCTATAAGTTTGTGTGCTTCCGGCAGGTTTTGTGAGATGGTGCCGATCTCCTTCCACAGGAAAGCCAGGGCATCGAAACGAACGATGTCTACTCCGCTGTTCACCATATTGACGAGGTTGGCCAGCATTTCAGAAAATACCTTGGGGTTGGTGTAGTTGAGGTCCCACTGGTAGGAATTGAATACAGTCATCACCCACTTTGAAATTTCCGGCCTGTAAGTGAAATTCCCCGGGGAGGTGGCAGGAAATACCTCAGGCAGGCTGGCCTCAAAAGCATCGGGGACAGTCCTGTCCGGGAACGTATAGTAGTAATCCTGGTACTTTTGCTCCCCCTTGAGCGCTTTTTTAGCCCATGGATATTCATCCGAGGTGTGATTTACCACAAAGTCGAGCATCAGGAACATCCCGTTCTCTCTTAATTCGGCCGTGAGATCGAGCAGTGATTTCCTGTTGCCAAATCTGGGGTCTACTGCCGTGTAGCTGTTGACGGCATATCCCCCGTCATTCTCTCCCTTAGGTCTTGTGGTGACGGGCATCAGGTGGAGCAGGCTCACCCCCAATTCCTTAAAATACGGGATCTTTTCCCGGATCCCCTTCAGGTTGCCGTTGAACAGATCCACATAGAGTTGCATCCCTGTGAGCTTGTGCGACTGGTACCAGTTCTCTTCCTTCAGTAAATTCAGGTCCCGGATCTTCAGTTCCTCTGGCCGTTTCCGGAAAAGGCTTTTCAGCAGACCGGGAAGTTTTTTTAAATGGGATTCGTGTTCCGGGTCGGGATAAAGGGTATTAAATAGGTCTGTGATCAGTGGCAGATTGGTGTGCAGCCGTTGCTCAAAGAGGGCTTGGGGATCGGCTTTCTCCAAATCCTTTAACTCTTTCGAGGCCAGCTTTTTGTGAAGCGAAGCCTGGTTCATGGGGAACTGTTAAGTTGATCTTTGTCCGGCAGGGAATCGATAGCCCCGTAGCCCGTGGTGGTGATAGCGCCAGCCTTGTTGGCAACCCCAACCATCTTAATGAGCAATTCATCATTCTCTAGGAGTTGGGAATGAGAGGTGAGTTCGCTGATCTGTTCCAGCAGGCAACCTATGAAAGCATCCCCTGCACCGGTGGTGTCTACCGGGTTGACCGGAATACTGGGTATGGTACGCTGGGTGTTTTTCGTACTGATCCAGGTTCCTTCAGACCCCATGGTGATTGCGACAATAGCCGTTCCCATTTTATGTAGGGCCATACTCGCTTCCTCCAGGCCGGATTTTCCGGACAGCATTCTGGCTTCTTCCAGGCTGAATTTGCACAGGTGGGATTTCTCTATGTAGGGCATGCACTTTTTAATAAAGGTATCTTCGTTCTCCTTCCACAGGTCGGCCCGAAAATTGGGGTCGAAGCTGATAAAGGCATTCTCGGTGATGGCATCGAAAAGGTAATGTCCATAGGCCTTTTCCAGAGGCCCGCCAAGCAGTGCTGTGGCAGCTCCTAGGTGAACCATCTGGTCGCGGAATTCGTTCCTGATGGAAGAATCATAGGTGAGTTCACGGTCTGCTCCCCTTGAAAAGACAAAATCACGCTCCCCGTCCTCGGCCAGGGAAACAAAGGCAAGGGTAGTAAAAATATCGGACCGTTGCACCAGGGAAAGATCTACGTAACAGGCTTCTAAGGTGTTCAGCAAATAGCTCCCAAAGGGGTCTTCCCCCACACAACCTATAAAGGCGCTTTTGCCCCCGAGTTTCGAAATGGCACAAGCCACATTGGCCGGTGCTCCACCTGCCTTCTTTGTAAAATGAACGGCCCTGGTAAGGTCGGCCCCCTGATTTTCAGCAACGAAATCGATCAGCAACTCCCCAATACAAAAAACCTTTTTCGATGGCATGTGCGGTACCTGTCTTAGATTAAGAGGATCAAGTATAGGAAATTATGGGCGGATATTAAACTTGGAATTGGAGAATTCATACTCGTTTCAGGTCTTTATGACAAAATATTTTATCAGGCTTATGGGTAGAGAAGGAGAAATTTCGAATTTTGTACCATGAGAACATTGGTTGTAGGGGATATACACGCTGGAGTGAAAGCACTTCAGCAGGTATTGGAAAAAGCAGGAGTAAAACAGGACGACCTGCTTATTTTTTTAGGGGATTACGTCGATGGCTGGAGTGAGGCTGTCGAGACCGTAGCCTACCTGATAGAGCTTCAGGAAAAGCATGCCTGTGTTTTTCTCAGGGGTAACCACGACGACCTCTGTTATCGATGGCTCGAAACCGGGGAGCACAATCCTCTGTGGCTTGCAAATGGCGGACAGGCGACAATTGATTCCTATGAAAAGGCAGGAAAGGAGATCAAAGAGGCTCACATCCCTTTTTACAAAGCCTTACGCAATTACCATCTGGATGAGAAGAACCGCCTTTACCTGCACGCGGGATTCACCAACTTGAAAGGAGTGGATCACGAATACTTTTCCAAGACCTTTTATTGGGACAGGACCCTGTGGGAACTCGCCTTGTCCCTGGATCCTTCCATTCCGAGGGACAGCATTTACTACCCCAAGCGGCTACTCCATTATTCGGAGATCTTTATCGGTCATACACCATTGAGCAAGATCGGTAAGTCCGTTCCCTACCGGGCTGCCAATGTGTGGAATATAGATACGGCAGCTGCTTACAAAGGCCCCCTTACCGTCCTGGATGCTGATACAAAAGAATTCTGGCAGAGCGACCCGGTCTGTTCTTTCTACCCCGGGGAAAATGGACGTAACTAAATTTTGGTATTTCTTTAGCACTATATCCTTGTTTTAATATCGTTCTTTGTATAAAATGCAAAGGATGAAGAATATCAGATTGGAAGTAATGGAGGCTATCGAACCAATGATCGATACCTACATGGATGAGTTTCTCATTCCACCCGATGAGATATGGCAACCGTCAGATTTTTTGCCGGATTCGCAGTCGGAAGGCTTTTTCGACGCTGTTGAGGAGCTCAGGGGCGAGGCTCAGGAACTGGGATATGATTTCTGGGTAACCCTTGTGGCGGATACCATTACGGAGGAGGCATTGCCTACTTACGAATCCTGGCTGATGGACGTGGAAGGGATTAACCAGCAGGAAGGCAAAAACAATGGATGGTCCCGATGGGTTCGAGCATGGACAGCGGAAGAAAACAGACACGGAGACGTACTTAATAAATACCTTTATCTTTCAGGAAGGGTGAATATGCGGGAGGTAGAGATCTCCACACAACACTTAATCTCAGACGGGTTCGATATCGGTACTGACCGGGATCCCTATAAGAATTTCGTCTATACCACCTTTCAGGAATTAGCCACCAATATCTCCCATAAACGCGTAGGTAAACTGGCCAGGAAAAAGGGGAATATCCTTCTGGGGAAGATGTGCGGGATCATTGCAGGTGACGAGATGAGGCATCATTTGGCCTATCGTGAATTTGTGAAGACTATCCTGGGACATGACCCTGACGGAATGGTGATCGCCTTTGCGGAGATGATGAAGAAAAAGATTGTCATGCCTGCACACTTCTTGAGGGAATCAGGAGGCAAAATAGGGGAGGCCTTTGAAAATTTTTCAAATTGTGCCCAGAGACTGGGGGTTTACACTGCTATGGATTATATAGACATCCTTAAAAAACTGAACAATTACTGGCAGATCGATTCCCTGAGGAGTCTTAGTGATGAAGCGGAAAAGGCAAGGGACTACCTGATGAAGTTGCCGGACAGGCTCGAGCGTATCGCCACGCGGATGAGATTCCCGGAAGATCAATATCGTTTCAGTTGGGTACAGGCAAATGGGGTCCTCTGAATTGAGACAACAGGACCTCAGAGCAGCTCTATAACTTACCGTGTTTGTGTTCGTCCTGCCATCTGGCCAGTTCCTTCCATTTACCCTCAGCCGCCATTCTGGCTTGCATCGGCCAAGAGGCGGGGTCGTGAACCCTGAATCGGTCACCTCCGGAATCGAGGACCTCCTGGCATTTGGCTACAGAGGTTTCAGCCAGGTTCCTCCAGGTTTTGATCTCGTAGTTGTGGAACAAGCTCCGAATCTTGGGTCCTATCCCTTCAACTAAGGTCAGGTCGTTCAGTTTTACGGCCTTGCCCATGATCTTGCGCGCTTCAGCTGCGTCAAATCCCTGGTAGTCATCGTGGTTCAGGGATGAGCCTGCATCAAGTTTGTGCCGGCACTTCTCGAGATCAGCCCTTGCTTTTTCATTTTCCTGTTTCAGCTGTTTTATCTCAGCCTTATAGTCGACTACAGGATCTGCCCCTCTTCCAATAAGGTAACCAAAAAAGCCGCAGATAAGGCCAACGCCCAAGGGAATCAGCCAGCACCAGATATTCATATATTCTAACTCCATAGGATGTAATGTTGTTTTAAGGGATTTAACGAAGCGATAACAAAGCAGCCATCAGGATCTCGCAACGGAAGAGCCTTTTCAGGAGCACTGGCCGCAATACATGATAAAGAAGTAGATGCCGGCGAGGAGGGTTATGATAAACCCCAGGATGTTTGTGGTTTTCCTGGACATACTTGTTATGGTTAGTTAAATCTCATTACAAGATATTAAAAAAAGCCGTACCTGAAACTCAGATACGGCCTGTGCAACCTATTCTTCGATAAACGTTTACAGATCGAATTTGATCCCCTGAGCGAGGGGCAGTTCTGTGGTGTAATTGATGGTATTGGTCTGCCTCCTCATATAGATCTTCCAGGCATCCGAGCCGGACTCCCTTCCTCCTCCGGTTTCTTTTTCCCCACCGAAAGCGCCTCCGATCTCGGCTCCTGAGGTTCCGATATTGACATTCGCTATGCCGCAGTCGCTTCCCGCGGCTGAAAGGAATTTTTCTGCCTCCCTCAGATCCCTGGTCATGATGGCCGAAGACAGCCCCTGTACCACTCCGTTCTGCAGGGCAATGGCATTTTCAACTTCCCCGGAATAGGGAATCAGGTAGAGGATAGGGGCAAAGGTCTCGTGCTGTACGATGTCAAAGGTGTTTTTCGCTTCTGCGATCGCAGGCTTTACATAACAGCCGCTCTCATAGCCCTCTCCCTTGAGTACACCGCCTTCTACCAGGATCTTGCCTCCCTGGGCAACGACTTGTTCCAGGGCGCTCTCGTACATTTTTACGGCATCCTTGTCGATAAGCGGACCTACATGGTTGGATTCATCCAGAGGATTACCGATTTGTAGCTGGTCATAAGCCGCCACGAGGGCTTGCTTGACTTTTTCATAGACAGACTCGTGTACGATCAGCCTCCGGGTTGAGGTACAGCGCTGGCCAGCAGTACCCACGGCTCCAAACACGGCTCCGATCACGGTCATTTTTATATCTGCATTCGGAGTGACGATAATGGCGTTGTTCCCGCCGAGCTCCAGCAGGGATTTACCCAGCCTGCCTGCCACGGCCTGGGCCACGATCTTTCCCATACGGATAGAACCGGTGGCAGAGACCAGGGGGATGCGCTTGTCATGGGTCATGAATTCCCCGACTCTGTAATCCCCGTTGATCAGGCAGGAGATCCCTTCAGGCAAATCATTTTCCTTGAGTACGTCGGCGATAATGTGCTGGCATGCGATGCCGCACAAAGGAGTCTTTTCAGAAGGTTTCCAGACGCAGACATCACCACAAACCCAGGCCAGTGCGGTATTCCAGGCCCAAACGGCCACCGGAAAATTAAAGGCGGAGATGATCCCCACCACGCCAAGGGGGTGGTATTGCTCATACATCCTGTGGCCGGGCCTTTCGGAATGCATGGTGAGGCCGTGTAACTGGCGGGAAAGCCCCACGGCAAAATCACAGATATCGATCATTTCCTGAACCTCCCCGAGGCCCTCCTGATAGGACTTTCCCATCTCATAGGAAACGAGTTTTCCCAGGGGTTCTTTTAACTCCCTCAGGCGCTGTCCGAACTGGCGGACGATCTCTCCCCTTTGGGGAGCAGGTTTCAAACGCCAGGTTTTGAAAGCCTCGGCAGCTTTCGCCATGACTTCTTCGTAGTCTTCTCGCGTGGTCGACTTCACCCTGGCGATCAGGGTCCCGTCTGCCGGGGAATAAGAATCGATCACCTCCCCTGAAGAAAAGAATTTAGTGCCTGTGGAGGTACCTTCGTTGACCTCTTTGATTTGCAGTGCCTTCAGGGTGTCTTGTATTCCGGAATCAACTGTTGCCGTTGCCATATATTTCATTTTTAATTTGTATAGATCGTTATCGTGCAAAGCTACGAATAATTACCATCTCAGCGTGCTACCGGGGATACAGTTCAGGCCTTCCGGCTTCCATCAGAGATGGAGGAGGACCAGGGCGATCAGGGCTGGCAGACCCTGGACGAAAAAGATCTTTCGGGATGCGGTGACCGCCCCGAATATACCTGCAATGAGGACGCAGGTGAGAAAGAAGATAGCGATGTAGATCTTCCAGGGATGATCATCGATAAACAGGGTCCAGATCAGGCCAGCCGCCAGGAAGCCATTGTACAGCCCCTGGTTGGCTGCGAGGACCTTTGTGGGCTCAAACAGTTCCCGTGGAAATCCTCGGAAGACTTTTGGCCCCTTGCTCGTCCATGCAAACATTTCGAGCCACAGGAAGTAGAGGTGCATCACTGCGATGAGTCCGATCAGGATTTCTGTGGCCATTCTCATGATTCGGAGTTATTTTTTATCGTTTCCGACAAACCTCGGATCGGTCTCCATCACATGCCCGCATTGAGAACAGGTGCGGAGTTCTTCAGATCCGTAGAAACGTTCAAAGTGTTTGAAAAAATCCTTCTCGATGTCTTCCAGCGGAAAGTAAGCCTCGTAGAGCTTGTGGTTACAGTTGTCACAGAACCATAGCAGGCCGTCTTTATGCCCGATATCTGCCCTTTTCCGCTCGATGACCAGCCCGATGGAACCCTTGTGCCTTACAGGGGAATGAGGTACTCCGGCGGGATGCAGGTACATGTCTCCCGGTCCGAGTTTCATGGTTTTCTTTTTGCCGTCTTCCTGGATATGGACCTCAATAGTACCTTCCAGCTGGTAGAAAAGTTCTTCGGTCTCGTTGTAGTGATAATCCTTTCTCGCATTAGGGCCTGCAACCACCATCACGATATAATCTCCGGCGTCCTTGTAAAGATTTTTATTGCCTACAGGAGGTCTCAGGGTATCTCGGTTTTCCTCTATCCACCGAGTGAGGTTAAAAGGGGGGGTTATAGCCATCGTACAGGTGTGGTTTTTACTTCAGCGTGGAGCTGCATTCCCCCAAAAATAACAAAAAGAAGGGTCAAAAACGGGATTACTTATAGAAGATCTGAGTGTAGAAGAGCGTACCGTCCGAACCCTTTTTAACGCTGATGGCGGTAAAGGTGTAATCGGCCTCCATGGTGGTTCTGTGATTGGAACTTTGCAACCACCCCTGCAATGCCTCGACTGCGCTGGGATAATCCATGGCTACATTCTCTGCGATCTCCTTGGCATTGGTCTCTGCGGCTATCTTGGAAGCCCTGGCACTGAAATTGTCGTGACTGATGGTCCCCTTGGAGACCATGTAGTCTGTGTGCTGGTTCGCATAGTCGTAGGCCAAAGCGCTGAATTCAAGAGGTTGTGCTCCCATTGATTCCCTGTGTTCATTGACGATATGAAGCAATTCCTGTTCAACTTCCACAGCGTTCAAAGCTACCGGAATAACAGGATCGTCAAGGTTTTCCTTGGAACAGGATACCCCAACGCACAGGACTATCGCCCAGAAAAAAACAGGCAAACTTCTTCTCATATAGTGTTCCTCGCAAGCAGGTAGGGAAGAAGATGGGGACTTTTCTCTTTCGCAAAAGAAGAGAGTAAGTATACTAAAAAGGATCCAAGGATGGGTTTATTCGTCCAAAAATTTCGACGAAATGCACAAAACAACTTTCTGGGCTCTCCTTAAACAGGCGGGTTGACCACCTCTGCAGAAACGATCTCCTTAATGCTCCTGTTCCGGTGTATCCGGATCTTTTTTGATCACAGCACTGAAGACCAAATCGCCGAGATTTCTGATGGGTTCGTAAAGGACAGATTCCCCTTTTACATCCTCGTCGATAAACCCTAAGTTCTTGTTCACACTTTCCAGAAAGATCAGAAGGGCCCCGAGGATGATGCCCACTTTCAATAAGCCGAAGACGCCTCCAGCGATCTTATTGAGAAGACCCAGCAAGGCCAGTTCGGCGATCTTGGTCAGGAGTCGGGCCGCCAGGATCACCACGGTCACAATGATAAAGAAGGTGATGATAAATGAGATCAGGCTCATGATCCGTTCATTCCAGTTAAAATGAGCAGCCAGGTAATCCCCCACGATATAAGAAAAATGGATGGCCCCGTAGAGCCCGGCGACCAGGGCGAGGATAGAGGCGATCTCTACTACCAGGCCGTTTTTAACCCCTTTGAACAGGCCGTAAAGCAACAACAGGCCCAGTACGATGTCTACGAAATTCACAGTTGGGTGGTTTACACAAATATAGAACATTGATTCGTACCTTTGATTCTTGAAAAAATCAGCAATACCAGTCTTAAAAAAAGTGAGATCATGGCCAGGGACGAAGAGCTAAAGAGACGATGGGACCTGTTGGTGGAAAAGCTGTCTTCACAGTTCTCGGATGGTGACCCCCTTGAACTGGATGGCATCATCTACCTGATCGGGGTGCAGGAACTCGGGCAGTATCACCGCACCTTCAAAAAGGACGAAAAGATCAACCTCATGCACATCGCCATCTGTCGGTTGCTGGAACCTTACGGGTATTACGAATTCGAATATTTCGACGAGGAAGGATGGCCTCATTACAAAGTGAAGGAGGCCCTGCCTCCCCTGAAACCCGGAGAACAATCCGTGCTGATGAAAGAGGCCATCGTCACCTATTTTCTCGAAAAGGACTATATGACATGAAAAGCTTCACGCCCTACTACGCAGTGATCTTTACCACGCTCAGGACCGAGGGAGATGGCGGATATACCGAGATGGCCGGGCAAATGGACGCCCTGGCCAGGGTACAGCCTGGATTCCTGGGCTTTGAGACGGCCAGAGATGAGGTGGGGATCAGTGTGAGCTACTGGGAGAGCCTGGAGGATATAGCCCGATGGAAAGAAAATGCCCGGCACCTGGAGGCACAGCGAATGGGCAGGGAGAAGTGGTACGAGCATTATACCCTGAGGATCTGCAAGGTGGAAAGGGAGTATTCCTTTGACAAACCCCCTGAGGAATAACAATACCTTAAACTGCAGGATTTTGTCCTCCGGATCCCTACCCTTACCTTAGGGAAGTCTGATCAAAAACGTTTTTTCCATATGACTCGAACGCCCTCTTTTTCCAACCTCGACCGAGAGAAGACCATGGCGGAGATCACCTCTTCGGCATTCGACCTGATCGTTATCGGGGGAGGGATCACCGGGGGTGGGATCGCCCTTGACGCGGCTTCGCGCGGCCTTAAGACCCTCCTTTTGGAGAAGGGGGATTTTGCCTCCGGAACCAGCAGCAAATCCACCAAACTCATTCACGGCGGACTTCGCTACCTCAAGCAATTCGATTTCTGGCTGGTCAAGGAGGTGGGTTCAGAAAGGGCCATTGTCCACAACCTGGCACCGCATCTGGTACTGCCCGAAAAAATGTTGCTTCCGCTTATAGAAGGTGGGTCCTATGGGAAATGGCTGACCTCTGTGGGATTGAAGGTATACGACATCCTGGCCCAGGTCGGAGGGGATGACAAGAGGAAGATGCTGGAAAAAAAAGAGGCGATGGCCCTGGAACCCCTCCTGCCTAAAAAGAAAGTCAAAGGGGCAGGGTATTACGCCGAATACCGCACGGATGACGCCAGACTTACCCTGGAGAATATTAAGACCAGCCTGGAATACGGTGCCAGGGCCCTCAATTATACAGAGGTGACAGATTTTCTGTACGAAGATGAAACGGTCAGTGGGGTGATTTTCAGGGATGTGATCTCAGGCGAATCATATGCTGTCAGCGCAAAGCACGTGATCAACGCAGCCGGACCCTGGGTAGATGAACTCCGCGGGATCAACCACAGCAAAAAAGGGAAACGCCTCCACCTTACCAAAGGGGTCCACCTGGTCTTTCCCCATAAGAAACTGCCGGTGAAACAGTCCGTGTATTTTGATGTGCCCGATGGCCGTATGATTTTCGCCATCCCCAGAGGAAAGGTCACCTACGTGGGGACTACGGACACCAACTACAACTCGGACAAGGACAAAGTTGAGACCGACCTGGCGGATGCGATCTACCTCATCGCAGCCGTGAACAATATGTTCCCTTCTATAGAACTGGAGATGGAAGACATTGAATCTTCCTGGGCAGGCCTTCGCCCCCTGATCCACGAAGAAGGGAAATCGGCTTCGGAACTCTCCCGGAAGGACGAGATCTTTACCTCAGACAGCGGCCTGATCAGCATTGCCGGAGGGAAACTGACCGGCTACCGCAAAATGGCGGAACGGGTGGTGAACAGGATCAGCAGGGAACTCGAGGAGGAAGAGGGGAGGAAACTAAAGGAATGCACCACGGACACCATCCCTCTTTGCGGCAACGGCTTTAAGAACTACAAGGAGGTAAAAAAATATATGGACAAGATCCATGACCGATTAAAACCTGAAGGCTTTTCAAAATACGACGCCTGGTACCTCGTCACCAATTACGGGAAACAAACTGAGGACGTCCTGGAACGCTTCGGGAAGAGGAAGGAGAAAAAGAAAGCTGAACGTATGATCCTTTCGGAACTGGAATTTACCGTGGCCCACGAGATGGTGCAGTCGCCACTCGACTTCTTTGTCAGGCGTACAGGGCGACTATATTTTGACATCCACAGTGTGAGGGAGCATATGGATGCTGTTATTGCGGAATTGAGCAAGATCTTTAAGGCCGATAAAAAGACCTCCTCAACCTGGAAGGAAGAACTGGAAACCGAGCTGGTCACCCATTCGCGATTCGCGCTGGAGATGGATAAATAATCACGCTTTAATCCATTCGGTCTGCCAGGGCTTTGAAATTCTTCCTGGCGCTTTCCTTTTCGTAAAGGATGCGATAGACCGTGTCAATAATGGGAGTACGCACCTTGCTTTTAAAGGCATTCTTCTGCTCGTAGGCACTTTTAGTGGCGTAATACCCTTCGGCCACCATGTTCATTTCCATCATAGCGCTTTTCACGGTGTATCCTTTCCCTATCATATTTCCAAACATTCGATTCCGGCTGAAGGTGGAATACCCCGTAACCAGGAGGTCGCCCAGGTAGGCAGAATTGTTGATGTTCCTCTTCATCTTGTGTACCCTCTTGATATACCTTTTCATCTCCCGTATGGCGTTGCTCATCAGGACGCTCTGGAAATTATCACCGTATCCCAGTCCGTGTGCGATCCCCGCCGCCAGGGCGTAGATGTTCTTCAGCATGGCTGCGTACTCCGTGCCGATGATGTCATCGGAGATCTTGGTTTTGATCGATTCACTCTTTAAAACGGAAGCGACCAGTTTGGCCTTGTCTTTATCCGCACAGGCAATGGTTAAATAGGAAAGGCGATCCAGGGCCACTTCCTCTGCATGGCAGGGCCCGGTGATCACCCCTATGTTCTTAAAGGGGATATCGTATTTATCGTGGAAATGCTCCCCCACGATCTTCCCGGTCTCAGGTACGATCCCCTTGATAGCGCTAAAGATGATCTTGTCCTTCAGAGGGATACTCAGCTTTTGCAATTCACTTTCCAGGAAAGCTGAGGGGATGGCGAAAATCAGAACGTCTGCTGTTTTTACAGCAACATCGATCTGGTCTGTGAGGTTGAGTTGGGATACCCTGAATTCTACCGAAGTGAGGTAATTCGGGTTGTGCCTGTTGGTCTTGATAAATTCGATGGCCTCAGAATTCCTCATGTACCAGGTTACCTTGCTGAGATTCTTGGTCAGCATTTTCACCAGGGCCGTGGCCCAGCTTCCTCCTCCCAAGACGGCAAACCGCATTTGTTTTTTCATACTCCCTCCTTTTGAGGGATAAAAGTAATTAAAAACAAACAGTCTGTAAAGACTTGTATATCAGCTATATAAAACAAATGGCATGATGCTTGTTCATTCATTGTTGAGAATCAAAATACCGAGTATCATGAGAAACTTTACTCTTTTTAGTTTGGCAACCCTGGGCATGTTGATGCTGAGCAGCTGTTACACAGAGGTGATCGTTGAGGACGTTATAGTGGATGAAGTGCCAGTACAGACCTGGCAGCAACTACAGACTTACGATCTGTGGTATGTGGATATTGAATCTACCCAGGGCCCTGGAGAAGTACCCTTTATGCAGAGGGCCTTTACCCTTTCTTTCGTGAACGGGCTGCTGTACGCCAACAATAACCTGTCAGGGATCGGTAAAACGGGTAACGGCCTTGGGATACGGGTAGGATATTACGATGCCGGCGGGAGTATTTTGAAAATAGACCACGATGTTGATGGTATCTGGACCTTTGAAGTATACAGCGTCAATGGCGGGACCCTGGAATTGTACAACAGGCGGTCCAATACTTCCTATTTTCTGGACGGCTACCAGCGATCAGGTTTTGATTACGACCGTTTGTTCTATGAAAATATAGAACTCCTCCTTCAGGAATACGAGGTTTGGGAGAAGACCTATGCAAGCGAAGCAGGGTACCTCAATGAGTTCGACGAGGAGAATTTCCTCCAATTTTATCAGGGCGGAACGGGCACAAGATTCAGGTCGTCAGTAGATCCCACGGGGACCCCATTACCCAACATCGTCTGGGATTATGAAGGGTTTTACGAGATCTATAATGTACAAAACGATGAAACGCTCAAAACTTTAACACTGGACTACACCTTTATGGGCAATGATTATTTTGAGTTGTACGTTATTGATGACAGGACCATAGAACTGTATCATCCTGACAGTGGCACGGTCTACGAGTTCACCGGAAGAGGGTACATTCAGTATCTCAAGTCCGGAAAAAATCCTGAGACGAGGAAACGTCAGAAAAGTGATCATCCTACCATGGATGTTAAAAGGCAAAGGAAGCCCTTCACTAAGGGATAGATAAAAAAGCATAATTTTTTTGGTTGGTTATTTGGTTAGAAGCCGTCCTGTCCTCTCCGGGCAGGGCGGTTTTATCTTTCCACGGCTTTTTTATGTACCTTAAGGGGGCAATTCTTCAAGGTGATATCATGGATTCCAGATACGAGATCAAAACGGGGAATACAGGTCATAAGGATATTCCGGGTAACCCCTCCACGGCAACGAGCAGCAACAAGAAATTAAATGACCGCTCAGGGGGAGAACCCCTGAAGGTAATGAGTGAAGAAGATTGGCAATTCTGGGTTCATAACGGCTATGTTGTGATCAAAAATGCCGTGCCCAGGTCCCAGGCTGAGGAGACCGCCCGCTTCCTCTGGGAATTCGATGAAAAGGACCCGGACGATCCGGAGACCTGGCACATCCCACCCAGGGCAGAGATGAAGATGAAGGAACTGGCAGGTACCGGGATGGTGGAGGTTTACAACCACCAGCTCTTATGGAACAACCGGCAAACCCTGAAAGTTTACGAGGCTTTTGTCGATATCTGGGGTACTGAGAAATTGTGGGTGACCATAGACCGGGCCAACCTCAATTTCCCACAACGGCCGGGATTTGAGCAGAAGGGCTTTATCCACTGGGATTACGATCCCGAGACCAAACCCCAGAATGTGCAGGGCGTCCTCGCTCTGGCAGACCAGACGGATGAGAACATGGGAGGCTTCCAGTGCATCCCCTGGCTTTTCAGGAACTACGACAAATGGAAGAAGGAACAGCCGAAAGACCGGGACCGATTCCAGCCTGATATCACCGGGCTTGAAGACAAGATCGTCAAGGTAAAACTGGAAGCCGGGGACCTGCTGATCTTTAACAGTTTGCAGCCACACGGGATCAGGCCCAACCGATCTAAGGATAAGGTCAGGATCGCCCAGTATATCTCCATGATGCCCGCAGAGCCGGAGAACGAGGCCCTGGTCAAATGGCGGATCCATTCCTGGAAAAACCGGGTTGCACCAGATGGTTATGCCTTTCCGGGGGACCCTCGCAACTGGGAACAGGAGAAATACGAAACTGCTAAATTATCCCGTCTTGGGGAACGATTACTGGGGCTTACCCCCTGGTAAAATGAGATATTCTCAAATCCCCGGATAGAATCGGCTACCTTATAAAATAATGGTACTTTTGACCCCTTTAAAACTAAAGGGTTTGAAGAAGTACCTCCATCTGTTCGATTTTTCCCAGAAAGTAAACTACCGCACTGAGATCCTTTCGGGATTGACCGTTGCCCTGGCACTGGTTCCCGAAGCCATCGCCTTTGCACTGATCGCTGGCCTTTCTCCCCTCACGGGACTCTACGCGGCTTTTGTCATGGGACTCGTCACGTCTATCCTGGGAGGCAGGCCGGGCATGATCTCCGGGGCAACAGGAGCCGTGGCAGTGGTGATCGTTACACTGGCCAGGGATTACGGCGTCGAATACGTCTTCGCAGCGGTGATTCTCGCAGGAGTATTGCAGGTGATCGCCGGAATGTTGAGACTTGGCAAACTCATGCGCCTCGTTCCTCACCCCGTGATCTTCGGCTTTGTGAACGGCCTGGCCATCATTATTTTTATGTCACAGCTAGACCAGTTCAAGAATACGGACGGGACCTGGCTGGGAGGACAGACCTTATGGATATTCTCAGGGCTGGTTCTGCTTACCATGCTGGTGATCTGGGGCCTGCCCAGGATCAGCAGGGCCGTGCCGGCATCCCTGGTAGCCATCCTGCTGGTATTCGGCCTGGTCCTCGGACTGGGTATCGATACGAGAACCATTGGCGATATCGCGTCCATAAAAGGAGGTTTCCCGCCTTTCCATCTGCCGGCTGTTCCCATGACCCTGGAAACCCTTCAGATCATTTTTCCCTATGCGGCCATTGTAGCCGGAGTGGGATTGATAGAATCCTTGCTTACCCTGAATATCGTAGATGAGATTACAGAGACCCGTGGGCGGGGCAATAAGGAAGCAGTGGCACAGGGTACGGCGAATATCCTGTCGGGCATGTTCTCCGGGATGGGAGGATGCGCGATGATCGGGCAGAGCCTGATCAACACCTCCAATGGTGCCCGGGCAAGACTTTCCGGGATCGTAGCCTCGCTCATGCTCCTGGTCTTTGTCATCTTTGGAGCCGATCTGATCGAAAGGGTACCCATGGCTGCCCTGACCGGGCTCATGATCATGGTGGCCCTTGGCACCTTTGAATGGGCCAGCCTGCGTACTTTTAGGAGGATGCCCAAAAGCGACGTTCTGGTGATGGTTCTTGTCACTCTGGTTACCGTATTCCTGCACAATCTAGCCCTGGCCGTGCTGGTTGGCGTCATCATCGCTGCCCTGGTCTTTGCATGGGACAACGCCAAACGCATCCGGGCACGTAAGCACATAGACGAATCGGGGGTGAAGCACTACGAGATCTACGGCCCTCTCTTTTTTGGGTCGGTGACCCTTTTCAATGAGAAATTCGACGTACTGAATGACCCCGAAGAGGTCATCATCGATTTCAGGGAAAGCAGGGTGGTCGACATGTCGGCCATCGAGGCCCTCAACAAGATCACGGAACGCTATCAAAAAGTGGGAAAGAGAGTCCACTTGAGGCATCTCAGCAGGGACTGCAGGCAATTATTACAGAATGCAGATGATATCATCGAGGTCAATGTCCTTGAGGATCCTACCTACAAGGTAGTAGTAGACAAATTATAAGAGTTTCGAGTCAAATTTCTGAAGCTGGTTTTAACGCGTGGGCGAGAATAACGTCCAGAGCCCATTGCAGAGTCTCTTTTGACTTCTTCTTACTGAGTCCGCAAACATCCCTTGTGGCGACCAGGGCTTCTATACCCATCAGTACAGTAGCAGTATTGACAACTTTTTCAGCAAGATCATCATCTACTTTTGCTTTGAGGTTTTCCATTACAAGATGCAGCGTTTTAACACGTCTTGCTCCCCGTTTAGCGTTGCTTTGGTCTTGACTTAATACGGCGCCGAGATATTTTCTGAACGCTTCTTCGTGATCAAAGGCCAAATTGTTGAAATATTCCTGAATCTTCAGGATTTGGATGTGTGGCTCATAAGTGGATACCTTTTCATAGAGTTCTTCGGGAACCGCCGTATTGATATCCAATCCTGCTTCTTTTACAAGGACATCTATACTGGTAAAATAACGATAGACTGTAGCCCTGGACAGGCCGGTTTCCCGTATCACATCTTCCATCGAAATTTCATTTCCCGACCTGAGCAAATGCTGAGTCTGTACGAGGATGTGCTTTCTCGTGGCCATTTTTTGACGGGTACGTCCCTCAGACAGGTATTCATCATTCATGAGACAAATGTCTTATAAAATTTGTAAAGTTCCAACAGAATTCTTTTATTTGTGAGACAAAAGTCTCATAAATGAACCAATCAGAATTGTTTTGGGTGCTCGGGCACGAGATACGACCCCAGGATATTACGGGGGATTATGACCTTATCTCGGGTACCACCCCGGCCCAAACCCAGGGGCCGCCCCCTCATACTCATCAGCGCTACCATGAGGTGTTTATTGTAACGGAAGGAGAAATGGAATTCGTCATTGATGGAAGACCAACTACAGCCAGGAAAGGCGATGTGATCAACCTGCCGCCCGATACGATCCATACGTTCGCCAATAAGACGCATCAACCCTGTCAATGGATCAATATCCACAGTCCGAAAGGCTTCCTTCAATTTTTCCGTGAATTTGGTATCTCCTCAGCCGAGAACAATGCGCAGATGAGATCGGTATCTCCAGAACTCATTCAAGGGGTCATGAAAAATGCAAAAAAGTATGATATGCACATTCAATAATAAAGACCAAAACCAATACATATGAACAGAAAATCGTTCTTTACCAACCTTGGGGCCCTGGGGATCACGCTGGTTTCCACACCGGCGATTGCTTTCAGGGCCTCTAAAGAATTTGTGAATTCCCTAACTCCAAAGATCGTTAGGAGGGATGAAGGGAAAACCATCAACGTGATCGGGGACATGCAGACCCTCAAACTTACGGGCAAGGATACCAACGGGCTGTTTACCCTCATAGAGGAACACAACGATCCCGGGGTGGGCATTCCTCCCCATATCCACGAGAATGAGGATGAGATCTTCAAGGTACTCGAAGGGGAAATGGAATTGACGGTTGGAGGGGAGACTACCGTGCTCAAAGCCGGTGACCTCGCTTTCGGTCCCAGGGGAGTTCCTCACTCCTGGCGCATTGTAGGAGATAAAAAGGCAAAAGTGATCCTCAGTGTCTTTCCTTCGGGTATCGAGGACATGTTTGAAGAATTGGCCCAACTGCCGCCCGGCCCGCCCGACTTTCCAAAAGTGGCGGAGATCTGTGGGCGTTACGGTGTGAATTTCGTCTGAACCGTTACCTATAGTGGGCTCACATCCTGGCTATGAACCTTCCTTTGAGGGCGATAGTTTAAAGACAAGGGCCTGCCAGGGTTCCAGGGAGAACACCTTGTCTTTATAGTATACCTG
>NZ_JBFGBM010000005.1:0-33546 GCF_041567615.1 Muriicola sp. | reverse complement strand
TACAGAGGCAGAACTCGGCTCATCGTCTCGATAAAGGGTAATGCCCAGGATCATTTCAATGGCCAGGAAGAAAATAATAAACGCCCCGGCCACGGCAAAGGAATACACGTCGATGCGGATGAGGTTCAGGATCTCTTCCCCCACGAAAAGGAAAGCCACCATGATGCAGGCCGCGATGATAGAGGCCCTTTCTGAGTGTATATGTCCCACTTTTTTCCTCAGATCGATGATGATCGGGATACTGCCGACGATATCGATGACCGCAAAGAGGATAATACTGGCAGTTGCTATTTCACGAAAATTCAGGTGCATACCATCAGGCATTAAAAACGGTGCAAAAGTACTATATATTTTTGCATCCGCAGGGGAGTAAAAGTGAAATAATATGCCAATTTGTACTGAGAATCAGGATATCTTTGTAGCCTATTCGTAAACCTATGTTCCAGTTAGGAAAAACCCTGGTATCCGAAGAGATTATCGAGAAGGACTTTGTCTGCAATCTTTCGGCCTGTAAAGGTGCCTGCTGTGTCGACGGGGATGCCGGCGCACCCCTGGAAGAGAGTGAAACCGGGATGCTCGAAGCCATCTATCCCGAAGTAAAACCCTTTCTTCGGCCCGAAGGCATCAAGGCCATTGAAACACAGGGAAGCTGGGTGATAGGCGAGGATGGCGAATGGGAGACGCCCCTGATCGACGGTAAGGAATGTGCCTATACCGTATTCAATCCCGATGGGATCGCCAAATGCGGGATAGAGGAAGCGTTTAACCAAGGGGCCACTGCCTGGAGGAAACCCGTTTCATGTCACTTGTACCCGGTTCGGGTGAAGGAATATTCTTCCCTTACAGCAGTGAATTATCACAAATGGCAACTCTGCGATCCCGCCTGTGAACTAGGGGAGCAGCTTCAGGTTCCGGTGTTCAGGTTCGTCAGGGATGCCTTGATCCGCAAGTTCGGGGAGCAATGGTATGCCGAACTGGAGGAAGCAGCACGGGATCACCGAACCTTGAGCTAAGTATTTCACAGATTATTTATACCGTTCATGGAATATTTTTCTAGGGGCCTCCTTCATTGATTAGTTTGGCTATCCTTAGCATAAAATCTTTTTAGTTAATAGGAATAAGATGAGGGCTAAGGAGAGATAATCTAACCAGTTAAGACCATGAAAAAGTGTGTCCTTTTATTTATTCTGTTCGTGTTCGTACTTGCAGTCGCGTCCATCATAGAGAACAGGGAAAGGGAGGCCGTTAAATCAGAGTCGAGTCAGCAGGAACTCGCCCTTCAGGAAATGTTACCTGTTGCCAACAATACTCCATAAGGAGTGCGTCCCAGTCCTCCCGTTATCAAAAAACTCAATGCGGAATTCAGTAAGAATTCCGCATTTTTTTGTCCTCTTTTTTTGCGTCCATAAATCTTCTAACAAGATGTAAAGAGCTACTCATTCGGGGATTGATCTGAACGATATAATCATCGGGATATCCAGAAAAAAATTAGAATCGGGGATGCTTTTACAGAACCGCAATTCAGTATACCGAATAGTATCCTGAAATATACTTCCTGGTCAGGCCGCTTCCTGTTCAGGGATCTCAAAAATATATGAGCTTATGCCGGTTTGGCTTAGGGCCGAACCTGTAACCGGCGAGCCTAGATTTCAACACATCGTGTTAAAAACTTTGGCTCCGTTATGCTCAAACAGACTTTACAGTTCAATAACATTTTTGAATCTTTGTTAGTCCCAACTCGAAATACTTTTTCATCTCAATACTAACGCTAAATACAGATTCAAAAAATGTCAGAAGCCGTAGAACCCATCTTGCAGGAAAATGAAGATAGATTTGTAATATTCCCGATCAAACACCACGATCTCTGGGAATGGTACAAGAAATGCGAGGCGTGTTTCTGGACTGCGGAGGAGATCGACCTGCATCAGGACCTTTCTGACTGGAACAATAAGCTCAATGAAGACGAGAAGTACTTCATCAAACACATCCTGGCCTTCTTTGCCGCCTCTGACGGGATCGTGAACGAAAACCTGGCGGAGAACTTCGTGAACGAAGTGCAGTATACGGAAGCCAAGTTCTTCTACGGATTTCAGATCATGATGGAAAACATCCATTCTGAGACCTATTCCCTGCTCATAGACACTTATGTGAAGGACGAGAAGGAAAAGAACATCCTTTTCAAGGCTATTGAGAACTTCCCTGCGATCAAGAAAAAGGCTGACTGGGCGCTGAAGTGGATCGAGTCTCCCAGCTTTGCCGAGAGGCTGATCGCCTTTGCTGCGGTTGAGGGAATCTTCTTCTCCGGGGCCTTCTGTTCCATCTTCTGGCTGAAAAAGAGAGGCCTTATGCCCGGGCTTACTTTCTCCAATGAATTGATCTCCAGGGACGAAGGAATGCACTGTGATTACGCCGTCCACTTACACAACAAACACCTTGTCAACAAGGTGCCTAAAAAACGCATCACCGAGATCATCGTGGATGCCCTGAATATCGAAAGGGAATTCATCACCGAGTCCCTCCCCGTGAGCCTCATCGGGATGAACGCAAAACTGATGACCCAATACCTCGAATTTGTTACAGACCGGTTGCTCGTCGAACTCGGATGTGAAAAGGTCTACAACTCTACCAATCCTTTTGATTTTATGGATATGATCTCCCTTCAGGGGAAAACGAATTTCTTCGAGAAACGCGTATCCGAATATCAAAAGGCAGGCGTCCTGAATAAGGAAAAAGATACAGATTCTCAGAAGATCAGTTTTGACGCTGATTTCTAAGTAAATCCCATAGCGTAAGAAGTCCTCATGCCACAGGACTTTTTGTGCCCTGTTTTTGAAATGTTAAGTTTTTGTGAAACTTGACAAGGCCATAGTATTCTAACCAAATAATCGCAGCAAAATGTATGTAGTAAAAAGAGACGGCAGAAAGGAACCCATGATGTTCGACAAGATCACAGCCAGGGTTCGTAAATTGTGTTATGGACTCAATGACCTGGTCGATCCCGTAAAGGTGGCCATGAGGGTGATTGAAGGTCTTTACGACGGGGTTACCACCTCGGAACTTGACAATCTTGCCGCTGAGATCGCTGCTACCATGACCACGGCCCACCCGGATTACGCCAAGCTCGCTGCCCGTATCTCCGTCTCCAACCTGCATAAAAATACCAAAAAGTCCTTCTCAGAAACGATGAAGGACCTCTACGAGTACGTGAATCCAAGGACGGGGAAAGATGCTCCTCTTCTCTCGGATGAAGTGTACCAGGTCATCATGGAAAATGCTGAAAAACTCGATTCCACGATTATTTACAACCGCGATTTTGGGTACGATTATTTTGGTTTTAAGACACTGGAGCGCTCTTACCTCCTGAAGCTGAACGGGAAGATCGTAGAGCGGCCACAGCACATGTTGATGAGGGTGGCCGTGGGGATCCATCTAAGCGATCTGGATTCGGCCATTGAGACCTATGAGCTGATGTCCAAAAAATATTTCACCCACGCCACTCCAACCCTGTTCAACTCGGGAACGCCCAAACCTCAGATGTCCTCCTGCTTTCTCCTCGCTATGAAAGATGACAGCATAGACGGCATCTATGACACCCTGAAGAACACCGCCAAGATCTCACAATCAGCCGGGGGAATTGGATTATCTATTCACAATATCAGAGCAACCGGCTCCTATATCGCCGGGACCAACGGCACCTCCAACGGGATCGTCCCCATGCTCAGGGTATTTAACGACACGGCCAGGTACGTAGACCAGGGCGGAGGTAAAAGGAAAGGAAGTTTCGCCATCTATGTGGAACCCTGGCATGCCGATATCTTCGATTTCTTGGAATTGAAAAAGAACCACGGGAAGGAAGAGATGCGCGCCCGCGACCTGTTCTATGCCATGTGGATTCCGGACCTGTTCATGAAACGGGTGGAGACAGACGGAGAGTGGACCCTCATGTGCCCCAACGAATGCCCGGGTCTCTTTACCAGTCACAGCGAGGAATTTGAAAAGCTATACACAAAATACGAGCAGGAAGGAAAGGGCCGGAAGACCATCAGGGCCAGGGAGCTCTGGGAGAAGATCCTGGAATCTCAAATAGAGACGGGAACGCCCTATATGCTTTACAAGGACGCGGCTAACCGCAAGAGCAATCAAAAAAATCTGGGGACTATCAGGTCGTCCAACCTCTGTACCGAGATCCTGGAATACACTTCCCCTGATGAGGTGGCCGTGTGCAACCTGGCATCGATCGCCCTGCCTATGTTCGTCAAGAACGGCGCTTTTGATCACAAAGAGTTGTTCCGGGTAACGAAGAGGGTCACTAAAAACCTCAACAGGGTTATCGACAGGAATTATTATCCCATTGAAGAAGCCAGGAATTCCAATATGCGCCACAGGCCCATAGGCCTTGGGGTACAGGGTCTCGCAGACACCTTCATCCTTCTGCGTATGCCCTTTACCAGCGACGAGGCCAAGGCACTGAATCAGGAGATTTTTGAGACCCTGTATTTCGCAGCTGTGACCGCTTCCATGGAGGAGGCCAAAGAAGAAGGGCCTTACTCCACTTACAAGGGCAGCCCTATCTCGGAAGGTAAATTTCAGCATAACCTGTGGGGGGTCAAGGACGAAGAATTGTCAGGCCGATGGGATTGGGAAAAACTGCGCAAAAACGTGAAAAAACACGGGGTGAGAAATTCCCTGCTGGTGGCTCCCATGCCAACGGCATCTACCTCACAGATCCTCGGCAACAACGAATGTTTTGAACCCTACACTTCCAACATCTACACGAGAAGGGTACTTTCCGGTGAATTCATTGTGGTCAATAAGCACCTCCTGGAAGACCTGGTAAATCTCGGACTCTGGAATGAGAACCTCAAACAGGAACTGATGAGGGCCAACGGTTCCATTCAGCACATCGAAGGAATCCCAGAGGATATCAAGGAGCTTTACAAAACCGTATGGGAGCTGAGTATGAAGGATATCATCGATATGTCTCGCCAGAGAGGCTATTTCATAGATCAGAGTCAGTCACTGAACCTCTTTATGGAAAATGCCAACTTCTCCAAGCTCACATCCATGCATTTTTACGCCTGGAAAAGCGGACTTAAAACCGGGATGTACTATCTCAGGACCAAGGCAGCCGTGGATGCGATCAAATTCACCCTTGACAATACGAAGAAGAAAGAAGTACCGATCAGTGTAGCAGCTGAGGCAGAGGTAACAGCCGCGACTCCACCGGATCCGAAAGCCGCTGAGGGCATTCAGGTAAAAGCCTCTTTGGTAAATGACTCTGCAGGAGATGTGGAGCCCATGACCCCGGAAGAAATGAAAGCCCTGATCGCTCAGGCCAAGGCAGGCCAGGCAGACGATGACTGCCTCATGTGCGGATCTTAATGATAGATTTATCCGGATCTGCCCTGAACCCTGAATACTTACAGCTTAGGTAGTAGAGAGTGTTTATTAAGTTATGCCCCGGTAGTCCTTAGCCCCAAGAAAGGAATTATCCCGGGGTATATTCTTTTTATACCAGGACTGACCTTATTTATCAACCCTGGGCCTGATCGCGGCATTCCCGACCAGTAAAAGAAGGATATAAAACGAAAGCAGTAAGAAATAGTATTCCATGACATCCCACCTATATAGAATATACGATCAAAAGATAGCGTTCGGATCGCAAGTAGGCTGCAGCTTACTGAAAATTAACGGTTTGTGAGGATACAAAGACCAAAGACAAGATGATTTATGGCTTTGGGTCGACCTGTTTATAGGCATCGATAACGGCCCTCTCGCCCGCTGCTCCGGGTTGCGAATTTCCGTGTTCCATCCCTAGGATGCCCGTATAACCTTTACTACGGATAAGTTCAAGCACATTGGCGTAGTTGATCTCCCCGGTGGTAGGTTCCTTCCTTCCGGGATTATCCCCGATCTGAAAATAAGCGATCTCATCCCAGCACGCTTCAATATTGGGGATGAGGTTCCCTTCCTGTATCTGCTGGTGATAGATATCGAACAGGATCTTGCAGGAGGGCGAAGCCACCGCCTTGCAGATCTCATAGGCCTGAGGACTTTGCGTCAGGAAGAGTCCGGGATGATCCCTGAAATTCAGAGGCTCCAGTACCATAGTGAGGTTGTGGGGCTCCAGAATCACGGAGGCTCGTTTTAAGCTTTCAATGACATGGGCGGTCTGGTAACCCATCTCCAAACGCGTATCCCTGTGTCCGGGTACCACGGTCATCCACCTGGCCCCAACTCTTTGGGCCACTTCCACCGCATTTCTGATCTGGGAAAGGAATTCTTCCCGTTTTTCATCATCTCCCGATGCCAGGTTGGCACTGTTCCAGTAGATTTTATGGGCGACGAAAACCCCCATTTGCAATCCCCTTTCCTTCATGACTGAGGCCATGGCCTCCTGCTCCTGCACTGGGCGGTCGGCCATGCCGTTGTCCTCGAATGCCCGGAATCCTTCATCAGCCATAAAATGAAGCTGATCCAGGGGGTCATCCCCTGCACTTTCACGGAACATTCCTATATGGGGAGCATAATTGAGACGGAATGAAGGGGTAGGGACCAGATTTCGGCCCAGGACAGAAAACCCTGTCAGGGACAGGGTGCCGGCGGCTAAAGCCGTTCTTTCTATAAAGTATCTCCTTTTCAAATCAGATCTCCGGTTAGAGAGCCCAGTCTTTTCCTCCTGTGAGTTCGTTCACATCTCCACAAGGGATGTATTCCCCGGGTATGGGGAGATAGGCCAGAATATTCTCCCCTACGTATTCGGAGGACTTATAGCCCCAGATGGTCATCTCCCTGAGGTTTTTTGCAAAGGAAAAATGGATCATTTCATCGGCAACGGCATCGTTTTCGCCTTGGGAAGCTGCTGACGTATTTTTTATCATCAGCTCCATATTTTCTATATCCTCTTCTTCGGGAGCATTCAGTTCTTGGACAAAGAGAGGTTCCAGGTCTTCAGAAGTCAGTTCTTCAACTTTTTTCTTGCCTGATTCCTGCAATGCCTTTTGAATGAATCTTTTAAAAGAAATTCTGGTCAGGTCTTGCTGCACTTCATCCACAATCTCATTGGTAAAGCGGTCGATAAAGACATGCACATTTACCTCAGAAGCCGAAGGTGTATCTGTTTTTGGCAGGATGATATCCACTAATTGGATCAAAATCTCACCTTCTTCCTTGGTAAAGAAATCAGGTGTCCAATCTACATTCTCAACTTCCTTGCATCCCTGCATCAGGGATAAGAGGGTGGGGGTCGCCACGGTATATCCCAGCGCTAGCCCCATATTCTTTAAAGCGATTCTTCTATCCATTACAGTACTCCTTTTTTAAGTTGTTCCGCCGCGTGATTTGCGGCACGTGCCGTGAAGGCCATATAGGTAAGGGAAGGGTTGACACAGGCTGCAGAGGTCATGAATGCGCCATCAGTAACATAGACATTGGGCACAGCGTGAACCTGGTTATAGCCGTTGAGAACAGAGGTCTTTGGGTCCCTGCCCATCCTGGCCGTCCCCATCTCGTGTATTCCCAGACCGAGAGCTCCGGGCCTGTCGAATGCCTGAACATCCCTGAGTCCTGCTTTTGTCAGCATTTCATAGGCCTGTTCCTTCATATCCTCCCTCATGTTCCATTCATTTTCCTTGAATTCGGCATCGAAAGTGACCGTTGGCAGACCCCACTGGTCGAGTTTGTCATAGTCCAGTGTCATCCTGTTGTCCTCATAGGGAAGTACTTCCCCAAAACCGCCAATCCCGAAGGTCCAGCCTCCTGGTTTCAGGATAGCCTCCTTCAGGCTTTTCCCATGAGACAGTTCGGAAACCACGTCTTCCCAGTTGCCACGGCTCCCACTTCCCTGGTATCCGTAACCCCTTTTGAAGGTTGACATGTTAGATTTGCCACCGAGGTTCCTGAACCTGGGGATATAAACCCCGTTGGGCTTTCTGCCTTTGTAGATCTTGTCTTCAAAACCGTCGTACTTTCCGGCCGCTCCCACCCCCAGGTGGTGGTCCATGATATTTCTTCCCAGCTGATCGGAGTCATTACCCATTCCGTTGGGGAATCGATCCGATCTGGACTGCATGAGTATGGAAGCCGATGCGATGGCAGAAGCGCACAAGAAGACTACTTTTGCCTTGAATTCAAAGGTCTCCTTGGTCACCCTGTCTATGACTTTTACTCCTGTGGCTTTTTGGGTATCCGGATCGTACATGATCTCGTGGACGATGGAATCCGGCCTCAGGGTGAGGTTTCCGGTGGCTTCTGCTGCGGGCAGGGTGGAGGAATTACTACTAAAGTAGGCTCCAAAGGGACACCCTCTGATGCAGCGGTTCCTGAACTGGCATCGGATCCGGCCATCTCCTCCAAACTGTTTATTGCTATTGATATGTGCCACCCTTCCGGAAGTGATCACCCGCCCGTCAAAATGTTCGGCTACTTTTTCACGTACGTGCTGCTCCATGCAGTTGAGCTCCATCATGGGCTCAAAAACACTGTCCGGTAATTGGGGAAGTCCCAGGGCTTCACCAGAAATGCCGATATAGGTCTCCACATAGGAGTACCAGGGCTCTATATCCTTGTATCTCACGGGCCAGTCGACCCCGATCTTTTCCTTCTTGTTGGCCTCAAAATCCAGGTCGCTCCACCGGTAGCTGTGCCGGCCCCACAACAGGGACCTTCCCCCCACATGGTATCCCCGCATCCAGTCGAACCGCTTGGTCTCATTATAGGGATGCTCCAGGTCATTGACGAACCAAAAATTATGAGGTGCCCTTACCGTATACCCAGTACGGGCCTGTTTGAACTGTTTGGCGACCTCCTCCGGAGGCAATTCTCCGTTGTTAGGAAAATCCCAGGTGTCCATATTGGCAGTGGGATAGTCCTCCCTGTGCCTGACCATCCTGCCTCGTTCCAAAACCAGGGTCTTCAACCCTTTTTCACACAATTCCTTTGCTGCCCAGCCTCCGCTCATTCCGGAACCGACCACGATAGCATCATAGGAGTCCTGTACTTCATTGTAAAAAAATTTGCTCATCCCTTTTGTTTAGTTGAGGGCTAAATGTATTAATTATAAAATTAATTGTATACATTTAAACGCCCATATTCTTGAGGGTTTCCTGTTAATTAACAGGAATAATCACGAAATTATCAAAGGCTTAACAGTGGATGCCACAACGCAACAATACGGGAAACTACTTCAAGTATTTTAGGATGGAACACTTAGGGAACCTTTTCATAATTGAAATACAAAATCCATGAAAAGAAGAAAATTTGTCAGGAACACTGCAGCGGCAGGAGCAGGTTTATCTCTCCTGGGCCTGTATGGATGCAAGCAAGGAAAAAAGGAAAATGAGGGGAAAACGGAGACTGAGACGGTCATGACGGAGCCTTTTTTCAAGCTCTCGCTGGCCCAGTGGTCGGTACACAGGATGATCTGGAACGGTGAACTGGACCCCTATGCTTTTGCGTCAAAAGCTGCGGAATGGGGATTTGCCGGACTGGAATATGTCAGCCAGCTCTACGACAAAGAGCTCCGAGAAGCTAATTACAGTGCAGAAGCCATGGCGGCTTTTGTAGAGCGGTCGAATGCCG
The DNA here is from genome assembly GCF_041567615.1 of Muriicola sp. Classification (GTDB taxonomy): domain Bacteria; phylum Bacteroidota; class Bacteroidia; order Flavobacteriales; family Flavobacteriaceae; genus Muriicola. The sequence goes on along the minus strand of NZ_JBFGBM010000005.1, from coordinate 23,967 downwards.
AGGCTGAGAAATACGGGTTGGAAAATGTCCTTATCATGATAGACGGGCAGGGTGATCTTGCCACCTCAGATAAGGCGGAAAGGAAAAAGGCGGTCGAGAACCATCACAAATGGGTGGATGCTGCCAAGGCCATGAAATGTCATGCAATAAGGGTCAATCTCTCCGGCAGTACGGAACCCGATACCTGGATCGCCAATTCGGTAGACGGCCTTTCCCAACTCGCCTCCTATGCAAGGGAAAAGGGAATCAATATCCTGGTGGAAAACCACGGAGGCCTGTCTTCTAACGGGGCCATGCTCGCCAGGGTGATGTCCGAGGTCAATATGGATAACTGCGGGACCCTCCCGGATTTTGGCAACTTCTGTATCCGGCGCAACGACCCCGCTGATTATTCCAAGGGATGCGCCGAGATGTATGATATTTACAAAGGCGTAAAGGAGTTAATGCCCTACGCAAAAGCAGTCAGTGCTAAATCTCACAATTTTGATCAAGCAGGCAATGAAACGGAGATCAACTACACCCAGATGCTGCAGATCGTGAAGGACGCCGGGTATACCGGTTATATAGGGGTAGAATACGAGGGGGATACACTGGGCGAAAAGGAAGGGATCATGGCTACCAAGGACTTGCTTCTCAAATCGGCATCAGAATTGTCTTAACACCTGAAATTACCCATGGAAGAATTCTTCAACGAACTCTTTGATTACAACTTCTATTGCAATAAACAATTGATAGAAGCTTTTGGGCAAATGGAGGATGTGCCTGAGAAAAGTGCGTCTCTTTTTAACCATCTTCTGAATGCGCACCATATCTGGAATGCGAGGATTAACGGGACAGAGCCGGGCTATGGAGTATGGCAGGATCACACCCTGTCCGACTGGACGGACATCCACTATGAGAACCAGCGCAATACTTTTGAGATCATCACCAACACAGATGATTTTGAGACTCGTATAGACTATCAGAATTCCGAGGGGCGTCTGTTCACCAATACGGTACAGGATATGCTGTTTCATATCGTAAACCATTCTACCCACCACAGGGCTCAGATCCTGGCCGATCTAAGGGCAAACGGCATAGAACCGATTTCCCTGGATTATGTATTTTACAAGCGATAAGAACCTAAACAGAGCAATATGAACACGAAAATCAAAGTGCAGCTGTCTTTTATGATGTTCCTGGAATTCTTTATCTGGGGGGGTTGGTTTGTCACCCTGGGAACCTTCCTTGGAGACAACCTCAAGGCTACTGGAGGGGAGATCGCCATGGCATTTTCTACCCAATCCTGGGGAGCCATCATTGCACCCTTTATCATTGGCCTTATCGCAGACCGGTATTTCAATGCCGAACGTATCCTGGGGATACTTCATCTTCTCGGGGCATTCCTGATGTACCAAATGTATTCTGCACCGGAATTCTCCGTGTTCTATCCCTACGTACTGGGCTATATGATCATTTACATGCCCACCCTTGCCCTGGTGAATTCCATTTCCTTTAACCAGATGAAAGACCCCGCCAAGGAATTTTCCTTTGTACGTGTCTTCGGGACGATCGGCTGGATCGTAGCCGGGCTCATCATCAGCTACGTCTTCCTTTGGGACTCTGTAGAGTCGAGGGCAGGGGGTATGCTGAAGAATACCTTCCTGATGGTGGCTATCGCATCAGCCTTTCTGGGATTGTTCAGTTTTACACTTCCCAAGACACCACCTACGTCGATCAAGGATGGGAATGTAAATATCTCAACCATCCTGGGTTTGGATGCCTTAAAACTGCTGAAGGACAGGAACTTCCTGATCTTCTTTATCTCTTCCATCCTGATCTGCATCCCCCTGGCATTCTACTATCAGAATGCCAACCCATTCCTCGCGGAGATAGGCATGGATAACCCTACGGGGAAGATGACCATAGGACAGGCTTCTGAGGTTCTCTTTATGCTTTTGCTGCCATTCTTCTTTAAACGCTTCGGGTTTAAAATAACCATCATTGCAGGGATGCTCGCCTGGACAGTGCGGTATTTCCTTTTTGCCTATGGCAATGCTGGCGATCTGGCCTTTATGCTGATCATCGGGATCGCTTTGCACGGGATCTGTTACGACTTTTTCTTTGTATCGGGTCAGATCTATACGGATTCAAAAGCCGGTGAGAAGTTCAAGAGCGCTGCACAGGGTCTCATCACCCTGGCCACGTACGGGTTGGGGATGCTTATCGGATTCTGGGTCGCCGGGAAAATCTCTGATCTCTATCTCGTGTCGGAAAATGTGCATGACTGGACAAATATCTGGATCTTTCCAGCCATCTTTGCCTTTGTGGTCATGGCCCTTTTTTCTATATTCTTTAAGAACGAAATCATCGAATACAAAAATTAGAATTCAACATGCCAAAAAAAATCAGACTTGGAATAATCGGAGGAGGAGGGGATTCCCTCATAGGTGTTTTGCACCGCATAGCATCATTTATCAATGACAATTATGCTATTACCGGAGCTGTTTTCAATCCCAATTTTGAAGATAATTTGGCCTTTGCCAAGCAGATCGATGTTCCCACAGACCGGATATACAAGGACTTCGATACGTTGGTGGAAGAAGAGATGAAGCTTCCTGAGGAGAAGCGGATACAGGTCTGTGCGGTGCTAACCCCCAATTTTCTCCATTTCCCTATGGCCAAGAAATTGTTGGACAACGGTTTCCACGTGATCTGTGAAAAACCCATGACCACTACTTACGAGGAAGCCAAGATCCTCAGGGATGCCCACAAGAAGGCCGGAACCGTTTTTGCCGTCACCCATACCTATACGGGTTATCCCATGGTGAGGCAGATGCGGGAGATGATCAAAGCAGGGGAACTGGGAAGGATCCACAAAGTGGATGCCCGCTATTACCAGGGATGGATTAATCCCATCATTCACGACAAGACCAAGCGGTCAACGGTATGGAGGCTCGATCCTAAAAAGGCCGGGATCAGTTCCTGTATGGGAGATATAGGGGTACATGCCTTCAATATGGTCGAATATACGACCGGATTGAAAGTGAAGTCCCTTTTATGCGATTTTAACTATCTCTATGCCGACAACCAGATGGATGTAGACGGAACGGCCCTGATCCGGATGGGAGATCACGTCAAGGGGGTCATCAGGGCGAGCCAGGTGGCCACAGGGGAGGAGAACGGCCTTGCCATCCGTATTTACGGGGAAAAATTCGGCCTTCTCTGGGAACAGGAAAACCCGAATTATCTCTACAAGATTAGTGATACAGAACCCATGGAGGTCTATAAACCCGGTCATGCCTATAACAGCGCCCTTTCGCTTGACGGCACCAAACTGCCTCCGGGTCACCCGGAAGGGATCTTTGACTCCATGGCCAATATCTACCTGGGTGTCGCCAGGGCGATCAGAGGGGAAAAATACAACGATGGGGAATATCCGACCATGAACGACGGGGTACGCGGCCTCAATTTCATCGAAGCGACTGTAGCTTCACACAAAGGCGGGAATATCTGGGTCGATCTGGACTAGGGTACTTACTTTCTCTCAAAGACCTTTTCAAAGACCTCGCAGACTATGATCATGCTCTCTCGCGGCACCCTTCCGAAGGGCTCCAATTCACGAGTGTAATAATCCCAGTGGGTCCTCTTCCAGTAGTCAAGGGATTTATCTCCTTCCCCTTCCAGTCTGGCATAGGACTCCCTGATGCTAAAAAAGGGTTTTAATTCAACCGCAACAGTGCGTACAATGCACTTTGCGTTCCCCTTCCAGTCTGTGATAATGGTAAAATCCCCGATCTTGGGCAGGGGTTCATTTCTGTACTGAAGGCCCAGAAGGGAATGGCTGGTCGCCCGTTTGACCCCTTTCAGTACCAGTTTCAGGCAGGTGTTGGCGTCTTTTTCGTTATCGCAGAAATGAGTTACCGTGGGTTCTTCGGCGAAGGCATATTCCAGGTGCTTGTCCAAAAAGTCACCCCACAGGTTTCTCGCTGATGCATTTTTCATAGGAATCGCAGGTTAAGACATAGATGTTGGAATAATAAATTCAGGAATCCCTCATTTCGAAAGATAGCTGTCCCGAATCGACTCCGCATAATGTGGGCCACAATTTCCATTTAATTCTGTGTATTTCCTATATTTAGGACTTCACCTTTTTAAGAAGCCTTCTTCGGTTTTATCCATTAAAGATAGGACTCAAATCCGAAAAGGGCATCAGGGACATTTTAACAACACAACTAAACAACTCTCCATGAAAACAATAAAAGGACCGGCTGTATTCCTTGCCCAGTTCGTAGACAGCAAACCCCCATTTAATACCCTTGATGGCATGTGCAAATGGGCATCAGACCTGGGGTACAAAGGGATACAGATCCCAACATGGGAACACTTTCTCATTGACCTGGACAAGGCTGCCAGCAGCCAGGACTACTGTGACGAGCTCAAGGGCAAGATCAACTCCTACGGCCTGGAGATCACCGAGCTCTCCACCCATTTGCAGGGACAGCTGGTGGCCGTGCACCCTGCTTATGACCTGATGTTCGACAATTTTGCACCGGACGCTGTGAAGAACAATCCCAAAGCCCGGACGGAATGGGCAGTAGACGTAGTCAAAAAAGCCGGCACGGCAAGCAGGCGATTAGGGCTTAAGTCTCATGCCACATTTTCCGGTGCCCTTCTATGGCATACCTGGCACCCCTGGCCACAGCGACCCAAGGGACTGGTTGAAATGGGATTCGAAGAGCTCGCAAAGAGATGGATGCCTATCCTCAACCATTTCGACAAGGAGGGAGTGGATGTGTGCTATGAGATCCATCCGGGGGAAGACCTGCACGACGGGGATACTTTTGAACGATTTCTGGAAGCTACGGGTAACCACAAAAGGGTGAACATCCTTTATGACCCCAGCCACTTCGTCTTGCAGCAACTGGATTATATCGCCTACATCGATCACTACCACGAGTTTATCAGGGCCTTCCATGTCAAAGATTCCGAATTCAATCCTACAGGGAAGAAAGGAGCGTTTGGGGGATACAATGACTGGGGAGACCGGGCCGGGCGGTATCGATCCCTGGGTGACGGGCAGATCGATTTTAAAACGATCTTCTCAAAACTGACCCAATATGGGTGTGATGTTTGGGCCGTCATGGAATGGGAATGCTGCATCAAGAGTCCGGAACAGGGCGCCAGGGAAGGCGCGAAATTCATTCAGGAGCATATCATAGAAGCCACCGAGAAGACCTTTGACGATTTTGCCGGAGGGGAGATAGATAAGAAAATGCTCCGAAAAATACTGGGTACATAAAACTAATACAATGAGAAAGGTTCAACTATTACTGGTCGTCGCCAGCCTGTTATTCCTTCAATGCAAGGAAAAGTCGGATTCAGAAAACAATAGCTCTCAGGATCTTGCGGTCTCGGAGACTTCCTCTGTGGATGGGGAATGGGAAATCCTGTTTGACGGTACTTCCTTCGACCACTGGAAGGGATACCTCCGTGACGGGATGGCCGAGAACTGGAAGATTGAGGACGGCGCCATGGTATTCTATCCCCCAAAAGAAAGGAAGAAAGGGGAAAGCTTCAACATCGTGAGCCGGCAGGACTACACCAATTTCATTCTGTCGTTGGAATGGAGGGTAGCCGAGGGGGCCAACAGCGGAATTTTTTGGGGGGTAAAAGAGGATCCGACCTATGGACAACCCTATGAGACCGGACCGGAGATACAGGTCCTGGACAATGCCCGCCACCCCGACGCCAAAGCCGGTGACACCCATCAGGCAGGAGCTCTTTATGACATGGTAGCGCCATCCCAAGATGTCACAAAGCCCGCAGGCGAGTGGAATACCTGTGTCATTACGGTAAATTACGAGGAGCAACAAGGGATGGTCAATCTCAACGGCGTCGATATCGTGACCTTTCCCCTGGGGAATAAGGAATGGGATGCCCTGGTCTCACAATCAAAATTTGCCGGCTGGTCTGGCTTTGGTAAGTTCCACACGGGGAAGATCGGGCTTCAGGACCACGGGGATGTAGTGGCCTACAGGAACATCCGGATAAAGAAACTCTAACATGAAGATATTACTTTACGCATGTATCGCCCTGTCGATCCTTGTCTCCTGTAAGGATACCGGTTCCGATAGACCGGAACAGGCCTCAAAAGTAGAAGAGGGGATTGTCTACGGGGAGTATTCTGGAGTAGAGCCCACAACTCCTGAGGAGACAGAGATCTATGAGCCTGTTCCTCCGAGGGTTGTCTCAAAAGGAAGTAACGGAGTTCCCAGCGATGCCATCATCTTGTTCGACGGTACTTCTTTTGACCAGTGGATGATGGTCCGGGACAGCTCTGAGGTGGTCTGGCACCTGAATGAAGACGGGAGCATGACCGTTAAGGACAAGACCGGGGACATCGTGACCAAAGAACAGTTCGGGGATATACAACTGCATATAGAGTGGCGTTCCCCGGCAGAAGTTGAGGGAGAAGGCCAGAGCAGAGGGAACAGCGGGGTCTTCCTCCAGGATTTGTACGAAGTACAGGTGCTCGACAATAACGATAACGACACCTATGTGAACGGGCAGGTAGCCTCTGTATACAAGCAGCATATCCCCCTGGCGATGGCCTCCGTGCCCAGCGGGGATTGGAACACCTATGATATCATCTATCACGCGCCGGAATTCAATGAATCAGGGGCAAAGACGAAATCAGCAACCATAACCGTGCTTCATAACGGGATCCTCGTGCAGGACCATGTGGAGATCAAAGGGACCACTCCTTATATCGGCTGGCCTAAGAATCCGCCCCATGGCAAAGGCCCGATCCGGTTACAGGACCACGGGGATAACAGCAGAGTGAGTTTCCGTAATATCTGGGTCAGGGAATTATAGCCACTTGAAATTATGACCTATGCAGGCGATTGAAAATAATTACCTTAGCCAAATCAAATCGAAGTTATGATCCAGTCCATGACAGGTTTTGGGAAGCATATCGTGCAGCTGCCCACTAAGAAGATCACGGTAGAGCTGAAATCCCTCAACAGCAAATCACTCGATCTGAACGCAAGGATGCCCCCCCTGTATCGGGAAAAAGAATTGGAACTGCGCAAGATCATCGCCTCAGCCCTCCTGAGGGGGAAGGTGGACTTTAACCTGTACGTTGAGATCACCGGTGACGAGACTACTTCCCAGATCAATGAGGCCGTGGTGAAACACTACATGAGACAGCTTAGGACCATTGCCGACGGAGATGACCTACGCCTGATGGAAATGGCCCTCAAATTGCCCGATACTTTAAAAACTGACAAGGATGAGGTAGACCCTGAGGAATACAAGGCGATCCTGGATGCTCTGGAGCATGCTCTGAATGCCATACAGGATTTCAGGTCAGAAGAGGGCGGCATCCTCGAAAAGGACTTCAGTTCCCGGTTGAAGAACCTGCACAGCTTACTGGATCAGGTAAGTGCGCTGGATGAGGAACGCCTGCAGGCGGTACGCGAACGCCTCGAAAAATCGGTTGCAGATATCAAGATGGAAGTCGATGCCAATCGATTTGAGCAGGAGCTGATCTACTACCTCGAAAAGCTCGACATCACTGAAGAAAAAGTAAGGTTGGAGAACCATCTGAATTATTTCAGGGAGACCATGGAATATTCGGAATCAAACGGAAAGAAACTTGGCTTTATAAGCCAGGAGATCGGGCGGGAGATCAATACCATAGGCTCTAAGGCCAATTATGCCCCCATGCAGCAAGTGGTGGTACAGATGAAGGATGAACTGGAGAAGATCAAGGAACAAATGCTCAATGTCTTATGAGTAGTGGCGGTAAACTCATTATATTTTCGGCCCCTTCGGGGAGCGGCAAGACCACTATTGTCCGCCATCTGTTGGCCCAGCCCGAACTCAACCTGGCCTTTTCCATCTCGGCCACTTCCAGGGCACGCAGGGGGAAGGAGGTAAACGGGGAACACTATTACTTTATTTCCCTTTCGGAATTCAAGAAACATATCAAAAACGGGGATTTCCTGGAAGGGGAAGAGGTGTCCAGGGACAATTTCTACGGCACCCTGAGAAGTGAGGTTGAACGATTGTGGGCCGAAGGGAAGAACGTAATTTTCGACATTGATGTCGCGGGGGGACTGCGTATTAAAAAGAAGTTTCCAGAACAAACCCTGGCCGTATTCGTAAAACCGCCCAGTGTAGACGAACTCAAGATCCGGCTGAAAAAACGAAGTACGGAAAGCGATGAGAAGATCAATATGAGGATCGCCAAGGCTTCGGTAGAGCTGGCTACCGCCCCCCAGTTCGATAGGGTCATCAAGAACTACGACCTGGATACGGCACTAAAGGAGGCCCATAAGATGGTGGCAGATTATCTGGGCGTAGTGCCGTCCTTTGAAAAAGAGCAATCCGGGGGAGGAGGAGAATGAAAAAGGTCGGACTCTTTTTTGGCACCTTCAATCCCATCCACGTCGGGCACCTGGTGATCGCCAACCACATGGTGGAATTCTCGGACCTGGAGGAAGTGTGGTTCGTGATCACCCCCCAGAGCCCCTTTAAGGTGAAGCAGAGCATGTTGTCTGATCATCACCGGTATCAGATGGTACAGGAGGCGGTGGATCCCTATCCCAAACTCAGGGCAAGCACTATCGAATTCGATCTGCCCCAGCCCAATTACACTATCAATACCCTGGTGCATCTACGCGAAAAATATGGGGAAGAATGCGATTTTTCCCTCCTGATGGGGGAGGATAATCTCAAAACCTTTCACAAATGGAAGAATTTTGAGATCATCCTGGAAAACCATCACATTTATATCTACCCGAGGATCTCCGGTGGGATTGTCCCCAAAAGGTTTAAAGGTCATCCCCATATTCACCATATCGATGCCCCTGTTATGGAGATCTCCTCCACCTTTATCCGAAAGAACCACAAAAAGGGAAAGAATATCAGACCCATGTTGCCTGAGGGGGTTTGGCGATACATGGACGAGATGAATTTTTACCGCTAGGTAATTCCAGGAGTACAATAAGAAAGTGCTGCCTTTGCAGACAGCACTTAAATTTCCTTGTTTAAATTATTCTAAATAAAGCCGGGGCAAATCAGGTGATTCTACAGGAATTCTCCGGCAGGATCCATTTTTACCCTCATTTTTTTGTCGCCATTGACAAGCAGTAGCTTATAGATTTTTTTAGCACCATTTTCATCGGTGTAGGTTACGCGGTAAACGTCTTTGGATACGGTCCAATTGGGGAACCTTTCCAATAATGCAGTCTTAACGTCATTAGGTAATGCAATATTCTTGAATTTCTCTATAGTTCTCAAAATCTTGCCGTTTGCGTCATATTCAGCGACGATCTTTCCGTCGGGGATATAGAACGAAACGGTGTAGAAATCAAAGTCGTCCATATAGAAATCAGCTTCCGTAATGTCATAGGAGGCGACGGCGCGTTCCAGCAATCTCACGGGAACAGCTGCCTCCCTGGCATCGGTCGCATTCAAGTATTTGAAGTTCATCGGCCTGATGACCACTTCAGTAAGCTCTTCAACCTTTACATCCTGGGTAAAGGCTGGGATGGCAAGTCCAAGAGCAAGTAAACCAAGGATAACTTTTTTCATGGCATTGAATTTAGTGTTACGTATGCCTTATTTAGTCTAACACTCAAGGACCTATAATATAAGCAAATGGGTTCCCGGACGCAATGATATTTATCAGTTTTCCTATTTATTTTGTAGGATTTTAAAAGTTGAAGGGCGGGTTAAAAAAATAATGATAAATTGAGGGGCGTAAACACCTGATCACTATCAGAGGGTATGGAATTCGGATTCTATCAAACCTTGCAACTCCTCGGAGCTTTGGGCCTCTTTCTCTTCGGGATGAAGGTAATGAGCGATGCCCTCTTGTTATTGGCGGGCGACCGGATGCGCAGAATCCTGGCAAAAATGACCTACAACAAGTTTTTGGGGGTCTCCATGGGCTTCCTGATAACTTCCGTAATACAGTCTTCCTCGGCGACTACCCTCATGGTGGTAAGTTTTTCGAACGCAGGGTTGCTTACCCTCACTGAAGCTATCAGTGTGATCATGGGGGCCAATATCGGTACCACCATCACCGCCTGGCTGATCACCATTTTGGGATTCAAGGTGAGCATGAGCACCATTGCCCTGCCTCTTTGCGGCCTGGGTTTCCTCTTTATGTTCTCTAAAAAGGAACACTTTAAAAATCTGGGTGAATTTATCCTGGGTTTTGCAGTCCTCTTTATCGGGCTGCAATTTCTCAAGGATGCCATGCCGGACATCAACCAGAACCCCGGGATACTAGAATTCCTGAACAACTACGCAGACCTTGGTTTTACTTCCGTCCTTTTGTTCTTGTTAATTGGAACCGTCCTTACCATCATCGTCCAATCGTCCAGTGCCACCATGGCCCTGACCCTGCTGATGACTGCAGAAGGATGGATCCCCTTTGAGCTGGGGGCTGCCATGGTCCTGGGAGAGAACATAGGAACGACCATCACCGCAAACCTGGCGGCCATCGTAGCTAACTTCCGGGCCAAGCGCACGGCCAGGGCTCATCTGATCTTCAATCTCCTGGGAGTTGTCTGGGTCCTCATCCTGTTCTATCCCTTTTTGCGGATGATCACCTGGCTGGCTGTACAGACGGGGAGTGATTCCCCTATAGTCAGTGCTGCGGCCATCCCGGTGGCCCTTTCTCTTTTCCATACGGTGTTCAATATTTTAAACACCTTCCTTTTGATCTGGTTCATCAAACCCATAGCGCGACTCGTAGAGTGGGCCGTACCAGAAAAAATCGCCCCTGTTCGGGATATCGATGAACCGAAATACCTCAACAAGAGGATGCTGAAGTTCCCTGAAACGGCCATTGCTACTCTGGTCAGCGAATCCAAACACCTTTTCGAAAATGCCGTATTTGAGATCGTCACCCATGCCTTCAATATCCACAGGGATGATCTGCGATCCGATGTGAAAGCAAAAAAAGTGATCAGGGTAACGGATGAAGATCTCGGGGTCAACGTACGAGAACTCTATCTCACCAAGGTAAAGAGCATTTACGGTTCCATCCTGCAATTCGCAACACAGGCTCAGAGTACGCTCAAGCTCCAATCTGTTCAGAACAACCGAATTATGGAGATCAAACTCGCCAATCGGAAGATGGTGGAGATCATACGGCATACAAGGGAGGTAAACAGGAATATCCGCACCTATTCCACAAAGGACAACCCCCATATGAAAAAGGAATACGATTTCTACAGGAAACTCATGTTGACCCATCTCAGGGGTATCTATCTGCCCATTCCTCCTGAAGACATCTCTTCCTATAAAAAGGAGCTGAAGAAGCTCAGGGTAAAGTCACTGGAAAAACTATCCAAGCAAAATGACGAGATAGACAGGTTGATACGGGAGGATCTAATCTCGACCCTTATGGCTTCCTCCCTGGTTAATGACTATGACCATCTGCACGATCTGATCGAAAACCTGGTGTCCGTAGCGGAGTTGCTTTACTGCCGCTCAGACACTCTGTTTGTCCCTGAGAGTAGCGAATTGGCAGAACAAGTAGCCTGAACTCACTCAACGAGAGGGCACGGGGAAGAACCTATTCTTTAGAAACACTTGCTGCAGGGACGGATTGATCGTACTTCTGGTAATAAAGTTCCAGCAGTTCCATGGTAGCCTCCATGAGATCCTTGGTTTCAATGAGCATCGAGAAATAGAGCGTGGTATTCTTTGGGCTGGATTCCTCAGAACGCGTCCTGGCTATCTGCTTCTCGATTTTCTCGGTCACCAAATTATAGAGATCCTGTTTTTGATCCAGAATGATCCCGATCTTTTCATAGGAGCCATTGTCGAAGGCATCCTTTGTATTAGAAAATAAGGTCTCAAGCTGTTGATTGATCTCTGTGAGTTCCTTGATCTGATTGAATTTTAATTTCTTGTGATTGTTGTTCACGTGTTTGTGAGTGATCTTGGCGATGTACTCCAGAGACTGGGAGATATCCGTCAGGTCGCCTAGGATATTGATGTAAAAATTACTGGCTTCCACATTGGATTCATCCAGGTTCTTGATAAAATAGAACAAGTGATCCCGTAATTCCTCTATCTCCTTTGAAAGCTTGACCACACTGGTCTTGTTCTTTTTCAATCGGTCCAGATCCTGCCTGGCAAGGCCTTCAATGCAATTGCGATACAGTTTACCGCTGCGTTTCATCACATTCGAGATGTTCTTAGAACTCTCGGAAATCACGCCCTGAATGGAACTGCTCTCCGCCTTTATAAGTCGGTCCTCGGCAATTAAAGCCTTTGATATCTTGTTGTAAGAGATATAGTTACGGGCGAGGATCAGAATGGCCACAAATAGGAGGATCCCTATTGCGGTACCCTTTCCAAAACTGATGATGGCCAGGATGATACCTGATGCGATAAAGGCAATGATCGCTGTGAGGAACCATCCGCCAATAACGTTCAGTACACCGGCTACCCGGTACACAGCACTCTCGCTTCCCCAGGCCCTGTCGGCCAGGGAGGTACCCATGGCTACCATGAAGGTGACGTAGGTGGTAGAAAGAGGTAATTTGAAAGAGGTGGCGATGGAGATCAGTATCCCCGCTACCATGAGGTTCACGGCGGCCCTTACCATATCGAAGGCAGGCAGTTCGTGTATCTTTCCCTTTGGCATTTCAATCACTGGTTTCTTAAATCGATTGTCGATCCTTTTAGTGACTGAATTGGGAATCACTGTAGCGGTATACTGGGAGACCAGCATGGAAATGCGAACCAGTGACCTTGAGAGATAGTTGGGTTCAAACCTTTCTTTGGCGTCGTGCTGTCTCGCCAGGTTGATTTCCGTATCGGCCACATAACGGGCTTTTTTGGAAAACCAAAGCGTGGCCACCATCACCAATCCGGAGAGGAAAAGGAAGATTGTAGGAGTGGGCACCTTGGATGCGAGCACCCCCATGCTGAATTCTGTTGCGGCTACTCCTGATGCGGCCCAGGCCTCATAGGATTGATAAGCGGCGATCGGTACCCCGATGAAGTTTACCAGGTCGTTACCGGCAAAGGCCAGTGCCAGGGCAAAGGTTCCTACGCCTATGATGAGCTTGTAGATATTCACTTTCAAGAAGGAAGTGAGTACGAAAGAGATCAGATACCAGAACAAAAGGCTGACCAGAACGATCATAAAAACCTGATTTTCCAGATAGGCGCTAATCGTCAGCCCGCCTAAAGCATCATAGGTCTCCCCAGCATAGGGCGTTCCTTTGATCCCCTTCATAAAGATGAAATAGGTAATGGCTGTTAAGGCGATCCCTCCAAATAATGAGCCGACCCATCGGGCTTTCTTTTGAAAATCATAGGACAGAAGAAGGCGGGAAACCCATTGTACCATAGCGCCAATGGAAAAGGCGACCACCACAGATAACAGTATCCCCATAATGATCTCAAAGGCTTTGGAGGTATTGATATAGGTGATAATATCTCCTACGGAACCTCCATCGATCCCTATCTTTATAATGGACATGGCGACGGCGGCCCCCAACAATTCGAAAACAATGGAAACAGTGGTCGAGGTTGGCATCCCCAGCGTGTTGAAGAAATCCAGCAGGAGGATGTCAGTGATCATCACGGCCATGAAGATGAACATAATCTCATTAAAATAGAACTCGCTGGGATTGAATATTCCTTTTCTGGCGACTTCCATCATCCCGCTGGAGAAAATGGCCCCGAAAGCAATACCGAGGCTGGCAACGATCATGATGGTTCGAAAGGAGATGGCTTTGGATCCAATAGCCGAATTGAGAAAGTTCACCGCATCGTTACTCACCCCGACAACGAGGTCTGCTATTGCCAGGCCGGCAAGAGCGATGATCATGATAAAGTAAATATTTTCCATAGGTTCCTATAATAATGCGTGCAAATATCCGGAGTATCTCACTTTAAGATGTTACGTAATGGTTATTCTTTGGTCAAAAATGCACATCGAATTGCAGCCTGAACATCACTTCGTTACTCCCGTTTTCGATGGAAAGATAACTTAAATCTGACTGTACTTTTAATTTATGGCCGACGATGTACCTGGATACGCCAAAGGTATATTGTGTTTCCGGACTTCTTCCCGTGATATTTGCATCCAATTTAATATGGGTAAATCGACCTGAAACTTCCCAATTACTGGGAAACAGGTACCCGCTTTGAAGATTGATCCCATTCCCAACCCAGACGACATCGCCCGTGGGGGTTCCATCTGAGTTTTTAGCAATGGGGTCTGCGGCGTTCCTTTTGGAGTACTCCCCCATAAGGGAAAACCCCCTGTATTTGAACATGAGATCGGCAAAAATGGTGTTTGTGGTGGTCTGGTACAACCCTGTGTCATTGAACATATAAGCTCCCAGGTTGCTGCGTGTCTTTACGGCATTGACATTGGAGTCGTAGGTAAAGGCCAGAAACAATTTCGGTGTCTGCTCTCTTTTAAGGTCGGCTCCAATGTAGTCTCCGCCTCCCTCAAACAACCCCAGCGGAAGCAATTCTATCCTTCCGGTATATTGAAATCCTCCTTCGTTCCCATCGGTGATATTCCTTCCTTCCCCCTGCGAAAAAGCCAGCTTTTCCCGGACGACAAAGGAATCGGTGAGGTTGAAATGGTGCCTGAGCTGGAAACCCATGTCTCGGTCGATATTGAACCTGCTGTTGACCAGAGATCGGTCTACCTGCTGCATGTTCCCTGAGGAAATCACCCGTTCGATGTTGCCCGGCAGTTTGGTCTGACCAAACCACAATTCAAAGTTTTCGTAGAAATTCCACATAACGACCGCATCCAGGATATAACGTGGCGTATTCCGCGTGAACTGGGATACTCCGGCAATGTCCCGGTTAGACAGGCCAAGTTCAATTTTATACCTGAGTTTAGGGGAGTAGGCATATCCGTCAAACTTTAATCGGGCCCTGCGGACAAGGAAATTGGTTTCGTTATTCGCAAAGAATTCATCGGACTCATCCAGGCCTTCCGAGATAGCGAGGATCTGCATACGAGCCCCGATCTTCATAGTGAAGGAGCTGTCTTTTCCTACGAGGTTAAACAAGCCTTTTCCAAAGGCGGGGGCGTTATCTTCCTGGGCATGAAGCGCAGCAGTGAACAAGAGGAATAATCCCAGGGATAGAAGTTTAATTTTCAAGTAAATAGTAGTTTTTGTCTGCCGCAAAATACCTACATTTAAACGACTTCAGGTTAACTTAATATTAACAAATAAAAAAACTGCCTTGGCCAGAGGCAGTTCTCAGCATTCACTCTAAAAAGTCGACAAAAACTATTTATTTACATGAATGAACAAAGGTGTGTTTAAACACACGTAAAAGTCATTAAAATTTTTCTTTTGGGTGTAACCAAAAGATTAAGGAATCTTTAAGCCTTATTTCGGCCCTGGTCATTGAGGCATACAAGATTGAGTAATATTCTGCGTTATCAATGTAAATTTATTGTAAAGAAATGATTGAATAATTGTTAGAAATGGTTAATTTTAAACTTTAAACATCATTGATTCGCATCCTATGAAAAAATATATTCTTGCAACAGCTGTTCTCCTGATCACCTGTATCGGCTATGGTCAGAAAGAGAAAGAACTCACCCTGAATGAAGAAACCGGGCTGATTGAAGCTGTGTATTTCCACGACAATGGGGAGGTAAGCCAAAAGGGCACTTTTAATCTCGAACGGCAGCTTCACGGGGAGTGGATCAGTTACAACGAGGAAGGAGTGAAGGTTGCCCAGGGCTCCTATGTAAATGGACTCCGTTCCGGCACATGGTATTTCTGGCAGGGAGAAACTGTCAAGGAAGTGGTCTATAACAACAATGTCGTAGCCAGTATCGACGGTAAGAAGACCTCTGAGGGTCTGGTGAAACACTAGTAATAGATTAATCAGAATAGAAAATCCCGCCGATCAGGCGGGATTTTTATTATTAAGGGGTCGACAATGTTCTATTTTTCCCCCGGAGATTTCATGTCGGATGTTACACCTGAGTTTTTACGGGTCTCACTCATCACTGACGAGAGGTCCTCAAGGCTTAGCTTTTTGGCAGACATGGCACCGGTAATTTGGGTCGATTCTCCGTCTTTTACCTCTACAGGGATCTCCAGGGTCTCGTACCCTGCATAGGACACTTCCAGGAGATAGCTGCCAGCGGTCAGGCCCTTGAATTCAAAATTTCCCCTGAAATTCGTCTGTGTACTGAACTCGGTATCCCGTAGGCGCACTTCAGCAAAGACCACGCCTTCGTCAAAGACCTCATTGTCCTTGATCGTTCCGGCCAGGTTGCCCCCTTCCTGTGCGTACATGCCACTTGAAATGATGAGGGCGAGTATCCAAATAAAGTTCTTCATAAGTCAAAATTCGCTGCAAATAACGACCTGCTATGTAAAAAAATAGTTAGCTGCATATTATGATTGAGTAATGCACAAAAAAACCCTGCTCAAGGCAGGGTTCTATATGTAACGATTTTAAATGTATTAGTTGATACCTACAGTCCATCCCGCACCCCAGGTGGCGATGTCTGTACCGGTGCCATTGCCATCCCCGCTGATAAAGTCGGCTTCGGTAAAGGTATACCCTGTTCCGTTGTTCAGTTTGGTGGTCACATTCGTGAAAGTGACGTCGATCACCTGCAACAGGTCATCGAGTACCCCCTGGCCGGTTGGGTTGGACCCGGTATCCCCGTCCAGGTCGAATGCTTCGTCAAAATCCGTGATCAATATATTGGTGAAGATTCCCTGCGTTCCAGCCCTAAGCCTTATTGCTTCACCTGCGTCATTGGCACCAACAATGGTCACATTGGTCACATTGGGAGCAGAGAAATACCCGCCTTCATTGCTGAAGTCTGTGTTGTAACCATCACATTCAAACGCTTTATCGTGCGATGCTCCGTGCTGGATATAAACATCCGTTAAGTTACCGATGTAACCTTCTGTCCAGTCAACGGAGTCGTCCTCAGAGTTCACAACCACCAGATGGTTCACATTCACAGTGCCTCCAAAGAATTCCACTCCATCGTCAGAACCTTCAAAGATCTGAACGTAGTCAATCACTGTGGCATTACCTACTGCATAGAGTGAAAGACCGTTGAGTTCGGCGTTCCCGTCGATCGCGCCTCCTGCGTACTCGATCCTCACGTATTGGAGGGATCCTGAATTGTCTGCAGGGGCATTACCCCCGTAGGAAAGTCCACCTACCTCCGATGTAGAAGTATCTACGGAGCCATTAGGTGTGGAGTTGATCGGGGCCCTTCCGCAGATCACCAATCCACCCCAGTCGCCCGAAGCCGGGCTACCTGCATTGGACGTAAAAACAATAGGGTTAGAAGCTGTACCCACGGCATTGATCTGTGCCCCCTGCTGTATGGCTATGTAGGCATTCACTCCTACCGGCTGAGCTTTTACGGTCATCCCGGCCGGTATGGTCAGGGTAGTTCCTGACGCCATCAGGACAGGCCCGGTAATGACGTATTCGTTGGCAGGATCCAGGGTCAGGTCTTCGGTATACACGCCACTTAAATTAATAGCCGTGGTATTTCCCCCATTATTATTGGGACTGCAATTATCATTCAGAATTATAGTAGCCGTATCATCCTTTTCACAGGAAATGAACAAAGCTGCTATTATTCCGAGAAGTAAGAACTTGTTTTTCATTGATGTAAGTTTATATGACTTTTAAAATTTATACTTAAGGGTGAGGCCCGCATTGATTCCCCTCTTGAACTCCCGCAAGATGACGTCTCCGTCTCTTACGAAGCCACGGACCAGGGGGTTGTTATCTTCCACACCCGTATTTTCACGTACAAGGGTGATATTGGGGTTCAAAATATTCTGTACACTGAGGTTGGCTTCAAAATGCTCCCCAAAGGCATTGCGCCATATAAAATTCATCGTAGGCACAGCCTTTTCTACCATGTTCCCGAGGTTTCCGCTCCCGATCGCATAGATCCTGTCTGAGAAGTAGGAGAATGCCAGGGAAGCCGAGGGTTTGTAGTTCTCAAATTCCGGACTGAAATTGAGATCGGCATTGAGGATAATGGGGGAAGCCCCTTCGAGTTCTTCGGAGGTCCTGTCGGCAAAAGAGGTCCCAAAAGTAAAACCATCTGCTGTAGAGACTGTTTTCAGATCCTGTTCCGTATGAGTATAAGCGGCGTTGGCTCCGAAGGAGAGGATTGCATTATCGTCCTCATCACTGATAAGGTTTTTCCTTATCTCCACCTCAACACCATAAACTTTGGCCTGTTCTCCCGTGCGGAAGAAACGCTGATTTCCGGTAGCATCGGTGGCCACTACCCTGTTGACAGGATCGTTGATCGCCTTGGCAAAAGCAGCAACAGAGACCAGTTCGCCCCGGCTGGGGAACCATTCGTATTTCAGGTCGTAATTAAAGATCTCGGAATAGATAGGTCCGGTTCCATCGGGTTTACCCAGGAGGTCGGGGTTACCCCCTACGCGCTGTACCACCCCTTCATAAACGAAGTTGGCAGCTTCCTTGAATTCCGGGAAAGATGCGGTCTTGCTGAAGGAGAAACGCAGGTTGGCATCCTCGTTCAGGGCGTATCGCACATTTAGGCTGGGCAGATAGATATTTTCATAGGCATTCCTGAAGCCGGGGTCTGTCGGTACCGGGTTGATCACGTCATACCCGATTCGCTGTTGATAGGACTCTACCCTGAAACCGGGGATCAGGAGCCATTTGTCACTCAGGTTCAATTCGGCGTTGGCGTATACCCCGTGGATGTCGAGGTTCCCTTTGTAGGTGTTCTCATATACCTGCGGACGGTTCACCAGGCCGATATCCACGTTCCGGGGATTACGGACGATGAAGAGGTCCCATAGTCCGGAGCCGGCCGGGATATCGATGTTAGACACGTCAAAGAAATCGTTCAGGTTATTGACGTCTGTCACCGGATTCGCATTTTTATCCGCGATCAGGTACCCGTAACGCCAGTTGTTAAACCTGCGTTCTTTGCGCCTGCCATTGTAACCGAAATTCAGGGTTACTTTTTCTGAAACTTTCCTGGACAGGTTAATATAGCTATTCAACTCATCATCCTCAATACTCTGGAAAAAGCGCTGGTTGTCAAAGGCGATGTTGTCGTAAAAAATGGGATTCGTGCTGGGATCGTCGTCCAGGGCAAACTGGTAATCTTCCAGGGAGATCCGCTTTCTGTCGGGTTCGTCTGAAAATACCTTATTAAAGCCAATTCCCCAATCCAGTTTCCAGTCCTCATCGAAGGTGTGCTCCCCGTTCAGCTGGTTTACAAAGATCATATCCTGGTTGAACTGCACGTTTAACTGGAAAAATCCTCCATCCCCGTTATTGCTGAAACCGTCCCTGTTGAAACCGTTTCCACCAATACCGTAATACCCTACGGCATCCCGGCCACTGTTGATGAAGAGGGAAGTGAATTTCAGTTTGTGGTCGCTGTTGATTCTGTATACGATATTCCCCATGGCGGTGGTAGTTGTGCTGTAGGTGTATTCGTTTACCAGAGGAAACCTAACCTTTATGTCGTTCGTAAAATCAAGGGCAGGCCCTTCCAGGAATTGATAACCGTTGCTGAAACTGGCCATCCCGAAGAAACTCAGC
Organism: Muriicola sp.; assembly: GCF_041567615.1. Lineage (GTDB taxonomy): Bacteria > Bacteroidota > Bacteroidia > Flavobacteriales > Flavobacteriaceae > Muriicola. Next base: position 4,368 of record NZ_JBFGBM010000005.1, on the reverse strand, counting down.
CTCGATTCATCGCCCAGGTTTACGGAATACCCCCCTTCGATGGACCCGGAGATATTCAGGGGATCCGGTGCCTGGTCGGGGTCAACTCCATGGGAAAGGATGACGGCAAAGGGGTCGTTGTCATACCGGTTGTAAAAGCCGAAGAAGCTCGTGCCTTCGCTGGTCACAAAATCGGTTCCTGCTGCGTTGGAGTTCAACCCGCTACCCAGGGAAATATCTACATACCCATTACCGGTGTATTCCTTGGAATCGATATTGACATTCCCGGCGGCGAAATCACCGTAGAACAGAGAGGTATAGGCCTTGCTTACGGCAATATTCTCAATGATGTTCGATGAGAACAGGTCCAGGTTGATGTTCTTTTTATTGACGTCATTGGAGGGCAGGGAAAGGCCATTCATGGTGGTGTTCTGGTACCTGTCGCCCAGGCCGCGCACATACACGTCACTGGAACCTTGCTGTTTGGAGATCCCGGAGATTTGGGCAACGGCCGCAGCTGCATCATCAATTCCCTTTTTCGTAAGGGCTTCGGCCCCGATGGACTCCTTGATCTGTACCGCCTTTTTCTGGTCCAGTAACAAAGCTGCCTCGGACTCTTTGGAGACGGTAGTGGTAATAACCACCTCGTCAAGGGATACACTCCCCGCACCAAGAGCGGCATCCACTTTTGTAGCCTTTCCGGCTTCTACGATCACATTCGGGATCTCCAGTGTCTCGTATCCCAGGAAAGTAAAGACAATTGTATAAGTGCCTGGAGCTACATTAGAGATCTCGTACAAACCGTCGAAATCGGAAGTGGTTCCTTTCGTGGTTCCTTTGATAAGCACATTCGCAAAAGCGAGTGGCTCATTATTCATTTCCTTGTCAGTGAGTTCTCCTGCGATACTTCCATTAGACTGCGAGAGCAGCGTATGACTAAAGAGAAGGAATAACACTATGTAAAGATTTCTCATCTAAGCAATTTCAATTTCAGGCTGCAAAGAAAGGGATGGTTTGTAAAGGCTTTGTTAGCCATTCGTTAATCCTTTATTGTCTTATTGTTACCTCAAGGTTATCAAATGGAGGCCTTTTTATTTATTTTCACATGGATCAGGCGTCCTCATGAAAAGGATTATCTTGCGGCCAAAATTCATTTATGAACTGGGAACAGCTCCTATCCCTGAGACGATACGGGGATTCGCACAAGCGTTTGAGGAAAGAACAGGATGAGACCCGACTCGGTTTTGAGGTCGATTATGACCGAATCATTTTTTCTGCCGCCTTTCGCAGCCTGCAGGACAAGACCCAAGTGATCCCGCTGTCTAAAACCGATTTTGTGCATACCCGACTTACCCACAGCCTGGAGGTGTCTGTGGTCGGGCGCAGCCTGGGTCGCAGAGCCGGGAAGGAAATTCTGAAAGTCTACCCTCATTTGCAGGAGGTACACGGGTACCGGTTCAATGACTTTGGGGCCATCGTGGCCGCAGCAGCCCTAGCCCATGATATCGGCAATCCCCCATTCGGCCACAGCGGTGAAAAGGCCATAGGAGAATTCTTCCAGACGGGTGCAGGAGCCCGATACCGGGAGCAGCTGAGTGATAAAGAGTACCAGGATCTTGTGGATTTTGAAGGGAATGCAAACGGATTCAAGATCCTGACCGAAACGAGGGAAGGGGTAGAAGGGGGGTTGAGGCTCAGTTATGCCACCCTGGGTGCTTTTTTGAAATACCCCAAGGAATCCCTGCCCAAGAAACCCACCGGCCATATAGCCGACAAAAAATTTGCGTGTTTCCAGGCAGACATCCCGTTTTTTGCGGAAGTGGTAAAGGAACTCGGCCTTCTCAACAGGGAACACAGGGGAAGCTTTTCACGACATCCCCTTACCTTCCTGGTAGAGGCTGCTGACGATATCTGCTACACCATCATCGATTTTGAGGACGGGATCAACCTGGGGCTGATTCCCGAAGACTATGCCCTGGAATACCTGATCAAACTGGTAAAAGACCGGATCGATACTAAAAAGTACCACAGCCTGGCACACAGGGAAGACCGGTTGAGCTACCTGAGGGCCCTGGCCATCAATACGCTCATCGAGGATGCGACCCGGGTGTTCATGGAGCACGAAAAGGACATTCTCAAAGGTGAATTCAGCACGGCCCTGCTCGAAAGGAGCCGTTACAAGGCACAGATCCGCGATATCCTGGACATCAGCGCAGAGCGGGTCTACCGGTCCCAGGAGGTGATCGAAAAAGAGATCGCAGGCTACAGGATCATCTCAGACATCCTGGAGGCGTATTCAGGGGCTATGGTAAGAACCCAGGAGGGAGGGGCTACCAATTACGACAAACTCGTACTTACTACCTTGCCGGAGATCTTCAGGGAAACCAAAACTTCCCTGTATTCCATCCTGCTGCAGTGTTGCTGCTTTGTCGCCAGCCTTTCAGACAGCCGGGCCGTACACATCCACAACAAGATCACCGGAAAGCAGCTTTAAAAGTCGTAGCTGAGGCCGATAGCGAGTAACTGTCGGAACTGGATTCTCGGAACACCCGGAGATATCACAGAGCCATCGTCGGCGATCACGGGATTGAATCTAATATCGTCATCGTAGATGATCTGGGTGCCGAAATTCGCCTTCAGAAATGAATTCACGGTAAAGACGAAGTTGAGTTCCCAGTCAATATCAACATTCCCGAAAGACCTGAGATAATCCGTATACAGGCTCAGGCGGTGGTCCATAGTGACATTTTCCCAGATCGGGGTCTTCCATTCATTGGTGACCGAGATACCGAGTTCGATAAATTTGTTCTCTCCTTCCCTGATGACAGCCCCTGTGGAATCACGCACAGCTTTTTGCACCCCGAAAGCCCCGTCATCGGCCAGGTTCTGGTCCAGGACAAAGGTGGCTTTCTGAGTCAGGGGAGACATGTAGAGATTGAAATTTTTTCCTTCTGGAATATAGGAGATACCACCTCCCAGAAAAAGGTAGCCCGGAGCCATGAACCGGGAGATGGGAGTGCTCCTGTCCGGGTATTTGTACCCGTTGGAGAACTGGGTGTTGAACTTCACCTTGGCTGAATAGTACCAACTGGTCAGGGTGTCCCTCCGGTACCCAAAGCTCGAGGAGAAACGGATAGCATCCTCGGTTTTTCTGAGTTTCTGGCCTTCCTGTACGTTCACCCCGTATCTCAATACCAGGTCGTTGTTCCATTGCACATACCTGAATTTGTAATTCCTAACAAATTTGGCATTGGCCAGGGCAGAGAAGGCGTTATCCCCCCCGGCATTCCAGTTCACAAAGGCTACCTCACTCAGGTTGAGCCCCAGATTGTTCTCCACGTCCCAGAAGGAGGGGATTTTAAAACGGTTGAACCTTCGGGTCCTGGGCCGGGTCTTGAAAGAGATAACCGGGTTGGTGAGATTCACACCCCTGGGGATATACCTGATCTTCTCCTGCATAGCCCGGATGACTATGGTATCGACCACCGTCGTATCAGGTTCTTCTGTAGGAGGAATGGTATCCTGCGCTGTTCCCCAAAACGGCAGGCAAAGAAGGAATAAACATGTTAAAAACCTATCGAACCTCATGAAGCAACGGAATTAAGGAACGGGTGATCGACTCTTCATCAATGCCTGCTTCACCCTGTAATTCGTCTACAGTTCCCTGTTCGATAAACCTGTCCGGGATGCCAAGGCACATGATCCTTTGTCGATACCCGTGTGAATTGGCAAATTCGAGCACTGCACTGCCAAAACCACCTGTAACACAACCGTCCTCCAGGGTAACGACCAGTTCGTATTGTTTAAAGACCTCGTGCAATCTCACCTCATCCAGAGGTTTGGCAAATCGCATGTCGTAATGCCCGATCTCTTTCGGATTCCCCAGGGCTCTCAGGGCGTTTGTCGCCTGGTTTCCTATATGCCCGAGTGACAATACGGCTATGGTTGTTCCCCTCACCAATTCCCTGGAACTGCCCATGGGGATGGTCTCAAATGGGGTGCGCCACCCGGAGATCACTCCTCTACCCCTGGGATAACGGATAGCGACAGGGTGGTCCGCGCCTTTTTGTACCGTAAAGAGTATGTTGCGCAACTCTGTTTCATTCATGGGAGCAAAAATGATCATATTCGGGATGCAGCGTAAATAAACGAGGTCATAGGCCCCGTGATGCGTGGCTCCATCCTGCCCGACGAGTCCCGCCCGGTCTATGCAAAAGATCACGGGGAGGTCCTGAAGAGCCACGTCGTGGATGACCTGGTCATAGGCCCTTTGGAGAAAGGTGGAGTAGATCGCACAAAAAGGGATCAGGCCTTCTGCAGCCATCCCTGCAGCCATGGTTACCGCATGTTGTTCTGCGATACCGACATCGAATGCCCGATCCGGGAAAG
>NZ_JBFGBM010000004.1:0-34984 GCF_041567615.1 Muriicola sp. | reverse complement strand
TAACATGTATTTGTTTTTTGCAAAAATAGCAATTACTCCCCTTTGGTAAGGTCCCTGAAAAAGAAAAAGCCACTGTTTTTGGCAGTGGCTTCTTCTGATGACATATGTTATTAGAATTACATCATTCCGGGCATTCCTCCTCCGCCCATTGGAGGGCCTGCAGGAGTATCTTCTTTGATGTCCGTCAGAGCGCACTCCGTAGTGAGGATCATTCCGGCTACTGATGCGGCGTTCTCGAGGGCGATACGGGTCACCTTCTTGGGATCGATGATCCCAGCCTTCATCATATCGACATATTTCTCAGTCTTGGCATCATATCCGAAATCTCCTTTGCCGTCGAACACTTTGGCCACTACAACAGAGCCTTCTCCTCCGGCGTTTTCCACGATGGTGCGCAGAGGTGATTCGATGGCCCTGGAGACGATCTGCAGCCCTGTAGCTTCATCTGCATTGTCGGTCTGTACCTTGGAAAGGACTGCCTGAGCCCTGATAAAGGCCACACCTCCACCGGCCACAATACCTTCTTCCACGGCCGCGCGGGTCGCGTGAAGGGCATCGTCTACCCGGTCTTTCTTCTCCTTCATTTCCACTTCAGAAGCAGCACCTACATAGAGTACGGCAACCCCTCCGGCGAGTTTGGCCAGGCGCTCCTGTAATTTCTCCTTGTCGTAATCAGACGTCGTGGTTTCGATCTGAGCCTTGATCTGGTTCACCCTTGCTTTGATGTCCTTGGCGTTTCCGGCACCGTTCACAATGGTGGTATTGTCCTTGTCAATGGTCACCTTCTCACAGCTTCCGAGCATATCGATATTCGCATTCTCCAGGGAGAATCCTCTTTCTTCTGAGATCACGGTACCCTTGGTCAGGATGGCGATATCCTCCAGCATGGCCTTCCTTCTATCTCCAAAACCTGGAGCTTTTACGGCAGCGATCTTCAAAGATCCTCTCAATTTGTTGACTACCAGAGTGGCCAGTGCTTCCCCATCCACATCTTCAGCGATGATAAGCAAAGGCTTACCCGACTGGGCAACGGGCTCCAACACAGGAAGCAGGTCCTTCATGGTGGAGATCTTCTTGTCATAGAGAAGGATGTAGGGGTTGTCCAGGTCAGCGATCATCTTCTCAGAATCGGTGACGAAGTAGGGAGAAAGATATCCCCTGTCGAATTGCATCCCTTCTACAACGTCTACATAGGTATCTGTACCTTTTGCCTCTTCTACGGTGATCACACCTTCTTTGCCGACCTTGTTGAAAGCCTGGGCGATCAGGTCACCAATAGTCTCGTCGTTATTGGCAGAAATAGCAGCAACCTGCTTGATCTTCTCTGAAGAATCTCCTACTTTTTTAGACTGTTTTGTCAGGTTATTGACAATGGCTTCCACAGCCTTGTCGATCCCCCTCTTCAGGTCCATCGGATTTGCTCCTGCAGCCACATTCTTTAAACCTTCTTTTACGATGGCCTGGGCCAGGACCGTAGCAGTGGTTGTTCCGTCACCAGCCAGGTCGTTGGTCTTGGAAGCCACTTCCTTTACCATCTGCGCACCCATATTCTCCAGGGCGTCTTCCAGCTCTATCTCCTTAGCCACGGTAACACCATCCTTGGTCACCTGAGGGGCTCCGAAGGATTTGCTCACGATCACGTTTCTTCCTTTCGGTCCCAGGGTTACCTTAACGGCATTCGCAAGGGCATCCACACCCCGCTTTAATCCGTCTCTTGCGTCAATATCAAACTTTATATCTTTTGCCATAATTCAATGTTGTTTTTGTTTTATTCCTCGGATTTGGTTTATATGATCGCCAGGATATCGCTCTCGCGCATCATGAGATAGTCTGCACCGTCAAATTTCAACTCTGTGCCGGCATATTTTCCATAAAGGACAGTATCGCCAACTTTAACAGTGACCTTTTCATCCTTGGTGCCCGGACCTACAGCCACGACCTTACCTTTTTGTGGTTTTTCTTTTGCAGTATCGGGGATGATCAACCCGGAGGCAGTCTTGGTCTCTGCTGCCATGGGCTCAATGAGAACCCGGTCTGCTAATGGTTTAATGTTAAGTTTAGCCATATGTGTATTTTTTAATTTTTAAAATTCCGATTAAACATGGCAGAAATTATGCCAAGCGCCAAAAACTGACAGTTTGTAAAATGAAAATGCCAGCTTGTCATTTAAGCTGGCATTTTTAGAGATTTTCTTTCTCAGAACAATTACTGAATCGTGTCCAGAGGGGTGGCTGTTTCCGTAGGAAGTACCTCTTCAGGAACCGTCTCTGGAACCGCATTTTCAATGTCGTCTCCCTGGAGCAACTTGGAGTCGGCTTCCCCAAAACTGCCTTTGAGGGCCACGTTGGATAAGAGGATGAGGAGGATGAGCAGGCTGGCCAGCGTCCAGGTGCTCTTGTCGAGGAAATCCCCCGTTTTCTTAACGCCTCCAACTACCTGGGTTCCACCTCCTCCAAAGGAAGAGGAGAGTCCACCTCCTTTAGGGTTCTGTACCATGACCACCAGGACCAGGAGGAAACAAACCACTATGATCAGGACCAGGAATATCGTAAATGTACTCATCTCAAGAATTTTCCTTTTGTAACTGCTTTACCGCTTTAATTCGGCTTGCAAAGAAACTACTTTTTTCCGGATATTTCAAACTTAATATTTTGTACGCCTGCAGGGCTTTCTTGTACTTCTTTTGCTCGAGGTACACCTTGGCCAGGGTCTCTGTCATCAGTTCTTCCGAATCGATCTTCGTCGACTCTTTGATGTCCACCGCGGCGTGTTCTTTATCCTGGGGAACGATCTTCGGGTTCTCCTCGAGAAAACGGTCTATGAGTTCAAACTTCTTCTTCCTTTCTGATTCCTCGGTGATTGGGAAGGTCATGTCTTTGGGAATGTCGGCCGTTTTCTTTGGAAGCTGCTTTTCCTTTTTGACAGGTTTGGCTGAGCTGAGTTGCAACCACTCCAGGAAGGAATGTTTCTCGTCCTTCTTGAAAGGCAGGGGCTGACCCATTTCGAGTTCCTTTTCGGCGGCTGCCCTTTCCCTTGCAAGTGTCTTGTCGATCTCGGGATCTTTGGATGCAAACAGGGACGGATCCAGGATATCGTCCGCATCCCGGCTGTTCCTGGGCAGGGGGGCATCAGGAGTTTCTTCCAGCATAGGGGCTGCACCTCCTTCCCCGGCTTCCACTTCTTCCACTTCCACTTCTGTAGCTTCCAGCGTGGTTGTTTTGCCGGAGATCGCATCTGCGATTGAATTCTGGAGGAATTCAGGGGATGTGATCAAATCGAAGAGTACATCCCTGTCTGCCGTGTAGGCCGCTGTGACCTTCAGGGCATTGTTGTACCTGAAACTGTTCAGATTCCTCAGGCCTTTGAGCTGGAGAGCCCTTGCCGCCTGAAAATAAGGATATTCCTTTACGACTTCTTCCAGCTGTCGGGTCTGGACAGGGTCCACGACCTTATCCGGATGCTGCAGGAGATATGTAAAGTCTGTCACCTTCATTACCAGTCGGCCAGAGATTCGTTAAAGATGTCCTGGTTGATCCGTTCAAAGATCACCTGGTGGGCTTCATCCCTTACCGAAGCCAGCTGGGATGTGGCCGGATAGTCGAAAAAGAAGGAGAATCGCTTTTCAAATTCGGCCCCTTCTTTAGTCTTGTTAAAGAAACGGACGTTTACAGTGATGCTCAACCGGTTCTGCGCTGCCCTTTGCTCCGAGGTGGCAGACATGGGCGAAATTCTGTATTCCACGATCTCCCCTTCGTACAGAAGGTCCCCGTTGGCTGAGACCAGGTCAAGGCTCGTCTGGTTGAGGATGAGGTCCTGGAGGGAAAGGGTGTATTCCCTGTCGAGCCCGGGATCAAAGACAGAACCCGGACTTTGAGTAGCGTAGTTCTGGAAATAATTGACTGTAAAGGTCTTGGCCGAACCTACGTCACCTCCTGTGAAATTGTAGATCCCACAACCGCTAAGGAGCAGGACAAAGGCCAGGAAGAAGCTTGATGTTCGTGTGTTCACTACAGGTCGTACTGTTTGATTTTTCGATAGAGGGTTCGCTCGGAGATCCCCAGTTCGGAGGCTGCTGCTTTTCTTTTTCCCCGGTTCCTTTCCAGGGATTTTTTGATGAGCTCTATCTCCTTTTCCTGTAAAGATAAGGTTTCTTCCTCTTCGATCTCTTCGGCAAAATGGTACTTGTCTTCCTGGGGAGGTTCTACGGTCTTTTCTACCCTGCTCTCGTGGGGTGGCAATAGTTCCACAGCCGTGTCATTTTCTTCTTTCCTGCTGCTCCCCTCATTTCCGTAGATCTTGCGGATCAGGGATTCGTTCTCTTCCTGTACCTTTTCGGAGTCGTCTGAATGGAGGAGTTCCAGGGTCAGTTTTTTCAGGTCGTTGAGGTCGGCCTTCATATCGAACAAGACCTTATAGAGGATCTCCCTCTCATTGCTGAAATCGCTTTTGCGGGTATTTTGTTCTACCACCGCCGGTAGGTTCGAATCTCCCGCGTTGGGGAGGTAGCTGTTCAGGGTTCTGGGGGAGACGGACCTGCTTTCTTCCAGTACGGAGATCTGCTCTGCCACGTTCCGCAACTGTCGGATGTTCCCCGGCCAGCGATAATTCTCAAGCATCTGCACAGCATTGTCCTCCAGCCTGATCGTCGGCATCTTGTACTTCTGGCTGAAGTCTGAGGCGAATTTCCTGAAAAGGAGATGGATGTCATCCTTCCTGTCACGCAGGGGGGGGATATTGATCTCCACCGTACTCAGCCGGTAATAGAGGTCTTCCCTGAATTTCCCCTTTTTGATCGCTTCTATCATATTCAGGTTGGTGGCAGCCACGATCCTGACATTGGTCTTCTGCACCTGGGACGAACCCACTTTCAGGAATTCCCCGTTCTCCAGGATCCGAAGCAGTCGCACCTGTGTGGTCAGGGGGAGTTCCCCTACCTCGTCTAAGAAGATGGTGCCTCCGTCTGCCACCTCGAAATACCCGCTTCGGGTCTGTGTCGCTCCCGTAAAGGCTCCTTTCTCGTGACCGAAAAGTTCACTGTCTATGGTTCCTTCGGGAATGGCGCCGCAGTTCACGGCTATGTACTTGGCGTGTTTCCTGTGGGAAAGGGAGTGGATGATCTTGGGTACGGCTTCCTTCCCGACCCCGCTTTCCCCCGTGACCAGCACGGAGATATCCGTAGGGGCCACCTGTATGGCTTTCTCCAGGGCCCGGTTGAGTTTGGGATCGTTGCCTATGATCCCAAATCGTTGTTTTATGGCTTGTACATTTTCCATTATTCCATATTTTCTGCGTGCCCGACGGCCTCACCCAGCAGTGTTGCCGAGGTGCAGTCATCGATCCTCACCATCACGAACTGTCCCACCTCGTAGTGTTCTTTGGGGAAGACTACTACGGTATTACTCGAGGTCCTTCCCATCCAGTGCTCATCCGATTTCCTGGAAGGCCCTTCTATCAGTACTTCCTCTGTTTTGCCCAGGTGCTGGGAGGTGCGGTACAGGCTGTGTTTCTGCTGGAGGGCGATGATCTCCTGCAGCCTTCTTTTCTTGACCTGATCCGGGATGTCGTCCTCGAGTTTCCTGGCTGCCAGGGTACCCGGCCGCTCAGAATAGGCGAACATAAATCCGAAGTCGTATTTCACATATTCCATCAGTGAGAGGGTCTCCCTGTGGTCCTCCTCTGTCTCTCCGGGGAATCCTGCGATCATATCCTGGCTGATCCCGCAATCGGGGATGATTTGCCGGATATCGTCAATGAGCTGCATGTACTCCTCCCGGGTGTGGAGGCGGTTCATAGCCTTCAGGATGCGATTGCTGCCACTTTGCACAGGCAGGTGGATGTAATTGCAGATATTCTTATACCGGGCCATGGTTCTTACCACGTCCAGGGTCATGTCCTGGGGGTTGGAGGTGGAGAAGCGAATCCGCATCCCTGGCTGGGCTTCCGCCACCATAGCGAGCAGACCGGCAAAGTCGACAGCTGTGGCTTTCTGAATATCGCTGGCCTTCTCAAAGTCTTTTTTGAGTCCGCCCCCGTACCAAAGGTAACTGTCGACATTCTGCCCCAGCAGGGTCACCTCGCGGTATCCCTGTTCCCAGAGTTCGTTCACTTCCTGTACGACAGACTGGGGATCCCGGCTGCGCTCCCTTCCCCTGGTAAAGGGGACCACGCAGAAGGTACACATATTGTCACATCCACGCGTAATGGAGACAAAGGCGGTGACCCCGTTCGAGTTGAGTCTCACTGGGGCAATATCCCCGTAAGTCTCTTCCTTGGAAAGGATCACATTAACCGCATTGCGGCCTTCATCTACCTCCCTGACCAGGTTCGGCAGATCCTTGTAGGCGTCCGGGCCTACGACCATATCGACGATCTTTTCTTCTTCCAGCAGCTGGCTTTTCAAACGCTCGGCCATACAGCCCAGTACACCCACCTTCATGTGAGGCCTGTGCTTTTTCACGGCATTGAATTTCTCCAGTCGCCTCCTTACGGTGGTCTCCGCCTTTTCCCTGATGGAGCAGGTATTGACCAGGACGAGGTCTGCGTCCTCCAGTTCAGAGGTAGTGTTGAATCCCTCATTGGCCAGGATGGATGCCACGATCTCGCTGTCAGAAAAATTCATCTGGCAGCCATAGCTTTCTATGTATAGCTTGCGTTTATTCTTCTGGTCTGCTGAGATCATCAGGGGGGAACCCTGTACGCTTTCATCGATTACTTTTTCCATGCAAATACGCTACTGCCCTTGTTATTTAAGGATCGCAAAGATAACACAATATCCTTTTTTATGACAATTTGGCAGGTGAATATTTTCATAAAAGAAGACGCAACTAGGGAGTTGCCTGCGTATCTATAAGGAAACCTCATCCAATTAATGAACGCCTTATGAAAACCCTGAAATCCATCCTGCTTGTATTTGCTTTGACCGGTCTGATCTCCTGCGCTGATAATGACTCCGATAAGTACGCAGACTACCTGGTTGCCAGGCCACTGACCATGTCCCTGGAAGAATTCAAGAACAGTGTGGACATCATCACCCCTGTGCCTATTGATGAATCCGGCAAGATTTACGCCTACCAGGACCTGATCTTTGTCAATGATAAATACAAGGGAGTTCACGTGATCGACAACAGCGATCCCACAGCTCCGAGAAAAGTGGCCTTTATCAAGATCGCCGGGAACGTCGATATCTCCATAAAGGATAATTACCTCTACGCAGACAGCCTTACGGATCTCATCGTCCTCGATATTTCGGATATTGACAATATCCGGATCGTGAACCGCCTGGAGAATGTGTTGAGGGACAACGTGATCTGGCCTATGGAGGCGGATATCTTTGAGTACGACGGCTGGGGAGATCCTAACCAGGTGCTTATCGGCTGGGAAGTGACCACGGAAAGGCGACTGGTGGAAGAAGTACAGATGCGTTTCGAAAATGTATTAATGATGGATGCCGCGGCCAACAGCATAGGGCAGGGGGGATCCCTGGCCCGTTTCAAGATCGTGGGGGATTTCCTTTACGCTGTAGACAACCACTCGATCAATGTCTTCGATATCACTGACCTCGGGAACCCACAGGACCTGGAGGATGTATTCGCCGGTTTCGACATAGAGACCATCTTCAACCAGGGAGACCACCTCTTTTTGGGAAGTCGAAGTGGGATGTATATATATGACATTACCAATCCGGCCCAGCCAGGCTTTGTTTCTGAATTCCAGCACGGCACCGCCTGTGATCCTGTGGTCGTTGACGGTGACTATGCCTACGTCACCCTGAGAGGCGGGAACAATTGCGGGGCAACCGAGAGCGGACTTTTCGTGATCGATATCGCAGACCTCAGCAACCCGGAATTACTTAAGTTCTACCCCATGGAAGAACCTTACGGCCTGGGGGTAAAGGATGACAGGGTCTTTGTGTGCGACGGCAGTTTTGGTCTGAAGGTCTTTGACAAGTCGAATGTACCCGACCTCACCCAGGTACAGCACTTCCAGGACATCACCACCTTCGATGTCATTCCCCTTTCACAGCATCTTCTCATGGTCGGGGAAGAAGTACTGCACCAGTATACCTATAGTGATACGGGCATAGAACTGCTCAGCTCTTTCTCCCTGAATTAGTTTCAGCAGCTCCTTTTTAGAGTCCTCTGGGAGGAAGAAATGTACAGGTGGAAGAAACAGAAGGGAAAGCAAATAAATTTTTTGCCATACTTTTGTGACTTCTAAAATCATTGAATGGCGAAGAATTTAGTAATCGTAGAGTCACCTGCCAAGGCAAAGACCATCGAGAAATTTCTGGGGAAGGACTTTAAGGTGGAGTCGAGTTTCGGGCATATCGCAGATCTGCCCTCTAAGGAACTGGGGGTCGATGTCGACAATGATTTTAAACCCAAATACATCGTAGACAAAGACAAAAAGTCTTTGGTCAAAAAGCTGAAGGACCTGGCTAACAAGGCAGAGTTGATCTGGCTGGCCAGTGATGAGGACCGGGAAGGGGAGGCCATCTCCTGGCATTTGGCGGAGACCCTTGATCTCGATAAGAACAAGACCCGACGGATCGTCTTTAACTCCATCACCAAATCGGCTATCCAACGTGCGATAGACAACCCCAGGGCGATCAACTACGACCTGGTGAACGCCCAGCACGCGCGCAGGGTGTTGGACCGCCTGGTGGGTTACGAACTCTCCCCGGTGTTGTGGAAGAAGATCAAACCGGGCCTCTCGGCAGGGAGGGTACAGTCTGTAGCCGTGCGTCTCATCGTGGAGAGGGAGAGGGATATCGAGGCCTTTGAGCCCGAAGCCTCGTTCCGCATCAATGCCGAATTCAGCACCTCGGATGGAGAGGTGTTCAGTGCCAAACTCTACAAGACCTTTGATACCAAAGAAGAGGCGGAAGCCTTTTTGAAAAAGAACCTGGAGGCTGCCTTTGCGGTGGCATCCCTCGATAAGAAACCCGCCAAAAAATCTCCCTCAGCACCTTTTACCACGTCCACCCTCCAGCAGGAGGCATCGAGAAAACTCTACTTCTCGGTGGCCAGGACCATGCAAGTGGCACAAAGACTCTATGAAGCCGGGCTTATTACCTATATGAGGACAGACAGCGTGAACCTGTCTCCCGAGGCTATCAATGACGCCAAACAGGCCATTGTATCCCTCTATGGGGAGCGATACAGCAAGGTGAGGAACTACAAAGGAAAATCCAAGGGCGCCCAGGAGGCCCATGAAGCCATCCGCCCCACGGACATGACCCTGCAGCACCCTAAAGTGGAAAGGGACCAGGCGAGGCTGTACGAACTGATCCGTATGAGGACCCTGGCCTCCCAGATGGCAGATGCAGAATTGGAAAGGACGAACGTAAAGATCAGCGCCACCACCCACAGGGAAGAATTCACCGCCAGCGGGGAGGTGATCAAATTCGACGGCTTTCTGAAAGTATATCTCGAAGGAAAGGACGAAGAAGACCTGGAGGAACAGGAAGGAATTCTCCCTGCCCTGAAGGAAGGGGATCCCCTTGTAAACAGATATATCACGGCAACCGAAAGATTCACCCGCCCCCCCTATCGTTTTACGGAGGCTTCCCTGGTAAAGAAACTGGAAGAATTGGGAATCGGCAGGCCATCGACTTATGCCCCTACCATCTCAACCATCCAGAACAGGGGTTATGTCGAAAAAGGAACCATAGAGGGTACAGAAAGGGCCTACAGCCAGCTGGTCCTCGAAAACAACACCATCAAGGAGAACAAACTGTCTGAGACCGTTGGCTCGGACAAGGGCAAACTGGTCCCTACGGACATAGGGATGATCGTGAACGACTTCCTGGTCGATAATTTTGCCAACATCCTGGATTACCATTTTACCGCCAAGGTGGAAAAGGATTTCGATGAGATCGCTTCAGGAGAAGAGGACTGGCAAAAGGTGATGCGTGACTTCTACAAGGACTTCCATCCCACAGTGGTGGATGTGGAGGAGAACGCAGACCGGGCCAGCGGCGAACGCGTCCTGGGGGTAGATCCCAAGACCAAGAGGCAGGTCTCTGCCAGGCTGGGCCGTTTTGGTCCTATGGTACAGATCGGTACGGCCGAAGAGGACGAAAAGCCGCTTTTCGCAAGCCTGCTTCCAGAACAATCCATCACCACCATCACCTTTGAAGAGGCCATGGATCTCTTCAAGCTTCCCAGAAAGCTCGGGGTGCACGAAGGGGAGGAAGTAGAAGCCAACGTGGGGAGGTACGGACCCTACATCCGCCACGGGAAGAAATTCATCTCCCTCGAAAGCGGTGAGAATGCCCTGGATGTGGATATGGACCGGGCGGTGGAGCTCATCAAGGCCAAACAGAAGGCCGATGCACCCATTTCTTCCTACGAAGGGAAGGATGTGACCAAGGGAACAGGCAGATTCGGGCCCTTTATCAAATGGGACGGGATGTTTATCAACGTCAGCAAGAAATACGACTTTGACAATCTTTCTGACCAGGATATTTCCGAGCTCATAGAGGCCAAGAAAAAGAAGGAGGCTGAACGCGTGGTCAAGGAATGGCCTGAGGAGGGCATTCGGATAGAGAAAGCGCGATGGGGACGGCACAATATCATCAAGGGCAGGACCAAGGCCGAGCTGGGCAAGGAGGTCGACGTCGCCAAAGTGAGCCTGGAAGATGCCAAAAGCCTCCTGGAAAAGAAAAAACCCCGGAAAAAAAGAAAATAACCTGTTTTTGCACGAGTCCCTATGGCGTTCGATTTCCTGGTTCCGGTAGAAGACAAGGCCCTGGCACACTGTGAACTGCTCCCACCCCAGGCGCTTGGAAAAAATATCTTTAAACACACCCAACGGGACGGCCTCCCTGTACTGGCCAACGCCTCCTTTGCGATCCTGGGGGTGAATGAATCCCGTAACGCCTTCGAAAAGAAACCCGAGAAATTGGCTCTGGTCGAGATCCGTATCCAGCTGTACAAACTGATGATGGGCAACTGGAATGTGAACATTGTCGACCTCGGGAATGTGGAGGAAGGGGAAACCGTGGAGGATACTTACTTCGTGGTCAAGGAAATAACGGCAGAACTCCTGGAAGAAAACGTGATACCTATTATTATAGGAGCCACTCAGGATATCACCTATCCCACTTACCGCGCTTTTGACAGGATCAAGGACCTGATCAACCTGGTCTCCATAGACAGCCGGTTCGACTTCGGGGCGGATGAGGAATTGATCTCCTCACATTCCTATATGAGTAAGATCATCACAGACAAACCCAACAACCTCTTTAACTTTTCCAATATAGGGTATCAGAGCTATTTCAATGCCCAGGAGGAGATAGACCTTATGGAAAGGCTGTTCTTTGACGCCTACCGCCTGGGTGAGATCACCTCGGACATCACCCTTGCAGAACCCGTGCTGAGGAATGCCCATTCTGTCAGTCTGGACATGAGGGCGGTAAAGGCAAGTGAAATGGGGTGCCCGCCACAGTATTCTCCCAATGGTTTTGACGGGCGGGAGATCTGTGCCATCTCGCGCTATGCCGGGATGAGCGAGAACGTCGCAGTCTTCGGTATCTACGAGATGGAGAACACACCCCAATCCTGTCAACTTGTAGCGCAGATCGTGTGGTATTTTATGGAGGGTTTCAACTTCCGTATTGCGGAACGCCCGAGTGCCAGCAGCAAGGATTTTACCAAGTTTATTGTCCCCACAGAGACCGAGGAACTCATTTTCTACAAAAGCCTGCTCACGCATCGCTGGTGGGTAGAGGTTCCTCCATTTACTTCCCCGCATACTAAATCCAATCCACCCGCGTTATTACCCTGCACTGAGCAGGATTATCTGGACGCTTGTGATCAGATCATTCCCGAACGGTGGTTCAAGGCCTATAAGAAAGGCCTTAACTAAAATTTGAAATTTTTGTCAGGAAGGCTGGTAACGTACAATAATTTACTCAAAAAGTAGTTTTAGAGAGTATAATTGACATTACTGCTTAAAGTCTAAATCGAAATTTAACCTAAGTATGAAGAAGCTATTGTTGTTATCTATAGCGTTTGTTTTTTTACTCTCAAGTTGCGGGTCTAAAACAAGAGGAGAACTAGTGGGCGTCCAAGGAAAGAAGTGGTACCCGGAAAAACCCTACGGGATGGAGCTCATACCGAGAGGTGCTTTCATCATGGGTAAGAGCGAGGAAGATGTTGCGCAGGTTCTCAATGCCCCCACCAAAACAGTAACGGTAAGGTCGTTCTATATGGACGATACCGAAATAACAAACAGTGAATACCGTCAGTTCGTAGAGTGGGTCCGCGATTCAATCGTGAGGACCCGTTTGGCTATTCTGGCCGATGAGCTCGGAATGGGACCTGAGGATGGAGGGATCGGTGAGTACGCGTTCAAGAGTGCAGATACTACAAGGATGTCTGTCTATGAGAAATACATGATGGATAACTACTCCGGAATGGGAGAGACCGGATACGAAGGGTACAAGCTCAATACAGATGAGGATCTCGTCTGGGACACCTCGGATTATCCGGATGAGTACTATGCCGAAGTAATGGATTCATTGTATATCCCTGAAGAGGAATCTTTCAATGGACAGCGTATCATAGATGTTTCTAAACTAAAATACAAGTATACCTGGATGGATATCGAAGAAGCTGCCCGAAACAGAGACAAGCGAAGGAAAGAGTTCATCCGTACCGAAGAACTCGAGATCTATCCCGATACCACCGTTTGGATCAGGGACTTCGAATATTCCTACAACGAGCCTATGCACAACGATTACTTCTGGCACGATGCCTATAGTGATTACCCTGTAGTAGGAGTGTCATGGACACAGGCTAAGGCGTTCTGCCACTGGAGGACTAAATTTAAGAACGACGACCAAAAGGCCCGTGGCAAGCAGTTTGTCAACCAGTTCCGTCTGCCCACTGAGGCCGAATGGGAATACGCTGCCCGAGGGGGTATTGAAGGAGGCACCTATCCCTGGGGAGGCCCTTACGTGATCAGTGACACCGGTTGCTTTATGGCCAACTTCAAGCCGCAGCGCGGGGACTATGCTGCCGATGCAGCCTTGTATACCGTGGAGGCCAAGTCGTACGAACCCAATGATTTCAACCTGTACAATATGGCGGGTAATGTAGCCGAGTGGACCAACAGCAGTTATTTCCCCGGATCTTATGAATACGCTTCCACGATGAACCCTAACGCAGATTCCAAGGACAATGCGAGAAAGGTGATCAGGGGAGGATCCTGGAAGGACGTTGCGTACTTCCTGCAGGTAAGTACACGTGACTATGAGTACAGGGATTCTGCCAGGAGCTATATCGGCTTCAGGACCGTACAGGACTATATGGGAGAAGAAGATTCAACACAGTAATCAGGCAACAAAATCAAACGTAAACCAAATACTTATTTTTTTAAACTTAATTAAATCTTAGAATTATGGCACAGTCAAAATCAACAAAAAAACTATTCAACATGGCCTATGGCCTCGGTGCTTCGGTGGTTATTATCGGAGCCTTATTTAAGATCCTTCACTGGGAGTTCGGCCCCCTTACAGGTGGTCTCCTCCTCGCCGTGGGTCTGATCACAGAAGCCCTCATTTTCGCGATCAGTGCATTTGAGCCTGTAGATGACGAATACGATTGGTCTCTGGTGTATCCGGAACTGGCTGGCGGACAGTCTAACGGTAAGAACGCCGCTAAAGAAGCCAAAGAGGCTGAAGGATTGCTTTCCAAGAAACTGGATGAGCTTTTGAAAGAAGCTAATATCGATGCAGAATTGATGTCCAGCCTGGGAGACAGCATCCGCAATTTCGAAGGTGCTGCCAAAGGTATTGCCCCTTCTGTTGATGCTATTGAAACCACCAAGAAGTACTCCGAAGAGATGGCACAGGCTGCCGCTCAGATGGAATCCCTCAACAGCCTATACAAGGTTCAGTTGGAGAGTGCCAGCAGGCAGGCTTCTATCAATGAAGAAGTTGTTCAGAACGCCGGCGCTCTGAAAGATCAAATGGAATCACTGGCGTCTAACCTTTCATCTCTTAATGGTGTCTATGGTGGCATGTTGTCTGCCATGAGCAGAAACTAATTAGTCGCGAAGCAATAACCCAAATCAAGTTACAAATCCAATCTAATTAGAAAACATGGCATCAGGAAAAGCAACACCGCGTCAGAAGATGATCAATCTTATGTATTTGATCTTCATCGCAATGCTGGCGCTCAATATGAGTAAGGAAGTTTTATCCGCTTTTGGTCTTATGAACGAAAAGTTTGAAGCTTCCAATATAAAGGCAACCGAAAGCAATGAAGCGTTTTTGGCCAGCCTTGAGACAAAAGCATCGGAGGATGCAGCTAAATACGAAAAGCTGTACCAGGATGCTCAAAAGATCAAGCAACTTTCATCGGATTATTATACGTACCTGCAGAATCTAAAATCTTCCATGACAAAAGACGTGGAGGATCCTAAGGACTACCAGGTGATGGATAAGGCCGATTATCTGGATCAGAAATTCTTCCAGGGAGACAACCTTGCTCCGGAAGGAAAGGAATTCATGAAGTGGATCAATGATTACCGCACCCAGGTGCTCGCTATCCTCGGAAATAGTTATCCCGAAGTTTCAGATCAGGTGAAAGCACGATTTAAGACTGGAGACGAGAATGGCAAAGTAGAGCGCAGAGACGGAGTGAAAGTAGACTGGATCAATTATCATTATGAAGGTTTCCCTCTGATCGCTTCTCTGGCAAACCTCACTGCATTGCAGGCTGATATCAAAGCCACAGAAGAAGCGGCTTTGAAGGCCATGCTGCAGGGAGAGCTTACCAGCCAGGTATCACTGACCAATTTTGAGACCCAGCTTTTCTCTGAGAAGTCGGCCTTCTATTCCGGTGAGAAATTCAGCGGAAGCATCGTACTCGGAAAGACAGACCGGTCTGCCAAGCCTGTAAAAGCTGAGCTGACCATAGACGGACGCAAGATGGAAGAAGGAAGAGACTACGAACTCAAAGAAGGAGGCGTGGAGCTCTTGATCAATGCAGGAAGCGCAGGTGACCACGAAATCGCAGGTACCCTCTTCTACATGCAGGATGGGGTGGAAACAGAAGTTCCCGTAAAGAACTCCTTCTCTACCATTTCCAAGCCCGAAGCGGCTGTGATCTCTGCAGACAAGATGAACGTGGTTTACCGAGGGGTGGCTAACCCAATGACCATCTCTATCCCCGGAATTCCGGATAACAAAGTATCTGCCAGTGCACCCGGACTTAAAAGGGTGACAGGAAGCAAATACGTCATGAATCCCGGTAAGGGTCGCGAGGTGACCATCAATGCCTCTGGTGTATTGCCTGATGGCAAGAAGATCTCTACCCCGGCTACCTTCAGGATCAAGGATATCCCAAGGCCTGCTGGTTCTATCAGGGGTGAATCCGGAAGCGCAAAGATGCCAAGGCAGAACCTGGAGATCTCAACCGTGGGAGCCCTGCTTGAGGACTTCGACTTCGACCTGAACCTCGCTGTAAGCGGATTCAAGTTCAAAGTGCCCGGACAGCCTACTGTCGTCGTGAACGGCAATAAACTGGATTCCAGGGCTAAATCGGCCCTCAAAAGAGCCGGTAGAGGTGATGCGGTACAGATCTTCGATATCGAAGCCTATATCACAAACAACAAAAGCTATAAGCTGAAGAAAGTGTCTCCGGTAGTAGTGGAGATCACAAACTAAGAATAGACAGTTAAATTGAATTTTATGAATTGGAAGAATGTAATTCTCGTTGGAGCTGTTTCCCTCCTGCCGATTTCCATCATGGCCCAGGCAAACATACTGAATGCCAAGAAGCCTGAGGATATCGGGAAGAAAACAGCCAACCAGTTGGCGATGGACGATGACATTCCCCTGGATTACGGTTATGTGGACGACAGAGATATCCTCTGGTCCAAGACCATCTGGGAGGTGATCGACCTGGATGAGCGGGTGAATTTCCCCCTCTACTATCCTACCGATACAGTGGATATCGGCTCCGACAGGAGGTCGCTCTACGATGTCTTTCTCAAGAACATCAAGAACGGTAAATTAACGGATGTCTATGTGGATTCCTACTTCACTGAAAAGAGGAAGTTCGAGGATCTCAAGGCAACCCTGACCCGAATAGATACAACAGATCTCGGATACGAGCAGATCAACGCCGGTGAGGCACTCTCTCCTGAATACGTAAACAGGAGGGATATCACAGCCGCGGATATCGAAGAGTATCGCATCAAAGGTATTTGGTATTTTGACAAGCGCCAGGGAGAGCTGAAGTATCGCCTTTTGGGAATTGCCCCTGTGGCTCCGGACGTAAACTTCGTGGACGATGAGTCTATGAGCCCCGGAGACAATAAGGTAGAGCTGTTCTGGGTCTGGTTTCCAAGTGCCAGGAAAATCCTGCACGATGCCAAGGTGTACAACCAGCGGAACTCCGCCCAGCCTATCTCATTCGACATGCTGTTGAATGCCAGGAGGTTCAATGGCGTCATCTACAAGGAGGACAACGTTCACGGAGACCGCAAGATAGAAGATTACATTGCTGATAATGCCCTGTTCCAGTTGCTGGAATCCAATCGCATCAAAGAGGCGATCAGAGACCGGGAGCAGGATATGTGGGCCTACTAAGACCTTCAGCCCATTCCAATTCAATTATAATATGGAAACGCCGCTTTATTCAAGCGGCGTTTTTATTTTTGTCCCATGGTGGATTATTTGGTTGTAGGCCTCGGATTGGCCGGGATTTCATTTTGTGAGACCCTGGAGAGGAACGGAAAATCCTTTCGGGTGATTAGTGACCATTCCCAAAAGGCCTCTACGGTGGCCGGCGGACTCTACAACCCGGTAATCCTAAAACGTTTTACCCTTTCCTGGAGGGCCCATGAACAACTGACCATTTTGCCTGCTTTTTACGCCGGGCTTGAGAAAAAGCTGGGTGTTGCCCTGGATCACCCCCTGAGGGTCCTCAGAAGGTTCGTGAGTGCCGAGGAGCAGAACGGATGGTTCGAAGCCTCAGATAAGCCCGGGATGGGGGAACTCATGTCTACCGATCTGATCAGCAATACAAACCCTTCTATCAATGCCCCTTTCGGCTACGGAGAAGTACTCGGGACAGGCAGGCTGGATACAGAATTACTGCAAGAAGCCTACCGGCAGTATCTTGTAAAAAAGGATCTGCTGGTTCCTGAAACTTTCGATTTCGATGCATTGGAATTGCCTGAGACCGGGGTGGTATACAAAGATGTGCAGGCCCGGCAAATCGTTCTTGCCATGGGCTTCGGGCTGAAGCAGGATCCCTACTTCAACTACCTCCCCCTCAACGGGACCAAGGGAGAATTGCTGACTGTAAAAGCTCCCAAACTCAATGAAACACGAGTCATCAAATCCTCTGTGTTTATCATTCCGCTCGGTGACGATCTCTATCGCATCGGGGCCACCTACAAATGGCAGGATAAGACCCATTTGCCCACCGAGGCAGCCAGGGAAGAACTGGAAACCAAACTCCGATCCTTCCTGAAATGCGATTACCAGGTCGTGGATCACGTAGCCGGAATTCGTCCTACGGTGGCAGACCGCAGACCTCTGGTGGGAAGACATCCCGCTTATAAAGACCTCTATGTGCTGAACGGTTTCGGTTCAAGGGGGGTTATGATCGCCCCTTATGCTTCCAAAGCCCTGTACGGGTTTATCGAGTCCGGGAAGGAGCTCCCACAGGATATGGATATTGAGAGATTCAGGAAGCGCTACGAGAAGCACGGCGCTGTGTGAGCGCCTCCCGATCGTAATGGATAAAGAAATTGATCCAGATATTTCGCGAAAGTCGGATAATCACCGGGAGGAATACAATCAGGGTACCGATAATGCTGATAAAGGTCTGGAGCAAAGTAGCCCCTAAGAGCAAAAAGGAGATCACGAAGGCGGCCACGGCAAAAGCGATCCCCACAGCATAACTCACGTACATAGCCCCGTAGAAGAAGGAAGGTTCCATTTTGTACTTCGTGCCGCAATGGGAACATCGCTCGTGCATTTTGAACAGGGATCCCGGGTTGTACGGATTCCGGTTCTCATACATGCTTTCCATATGGCATTTGGGGCAACTTCCTGTTAAAATGCTGTAGAGTTTGTCTCCTTTTTTTAACATTTGCAAAACTTTTGAGCAAAGATACTTTATTGCTTTCCAATCTCTGTAAACCGGGTTACAATCATGTTAAATGTGCACAATCTTTCCGTCTCCTTCTCAGGGGAAACCCTGTTTGAGGAGATCTCATTTCGATTGCACCCGGGAGACCGCGTCGGACTTATCGGAAGGAACGGCGCAGGGAAGTCGACCCTCCTGAAACTCCTGGCTGGGGACATGGCCCCGGATTCGGGGACCATAGCCTCTGATAAGGATCTCAGTATCGGATTCCTGAGGCAGGATATCGACTTTGAGGAAGGGAACACCGTTCTGGAAGAGGCTTACAAGGCCTTTGAGACACTGCAGGGGATCGAAAAGGAATTGGCTGAGATCAACGAGCAACTGGCCGAACGGACGGATTACGAAAGCGAAGCCTATCACCAGCTGATGGTAGACCTAAACGACCTGACCCACCGTTACGAGATCCTGGGCGGCTACAACTACCAGGGTGAGACCGAAAAGATCCTCCAGGGGCTGGGGTTTAAACGGGAGGAATTCAACAAGAAGACCGATACCTTTTCCGGGGGATGGCGCATGCGGATTGAACTGGCGAAACTCCTGCTACAGCAAAATGACGTCCTCCTGCTGGACGAACCTACGAACCACCTCGATATTGAATCCATCCTCTGGCTGGAACAATTCCTGATCGCTTTTCCGGGCGCTGTGGTGATCGTATCCCACGACAAGATGTTCCTGGACAATGTCACCAACCGCACTATAGAGATCTCCCTGGGCAGGATCTATGACTACAACAAACCCTATTCCCAATTCCTCGTACTGAGGGAAGAGATCAGGGAGCAGCAGCTCAATGCCCTTAAGAACCAGGAAAGGGAGATCCAGCAGGCAGAACGGCTTATTGAGAAATTCCGTGCCAAGGCTTCCAAAGCCTCCATGGCTCAGTCCCTGATCAAGAAACTGGACCGCATGGAACGGATCGAGGTAGACCAGACAGACAACAGCGTATTCAGGGTCAGGTTCCCTGTTTCCGTGACCCCTGGCAAGGTGGTGGCAGAAATGGAAGGGGTCAGTAAACACTATGGCTCCAAAGAAGTACTCAACGATATCAACCTGTTGCTTGAACGAGACAGCAAAACTGCTTTTGTCGGTCAGAACGGGCAGGGTAAGACCACCCTGGCCAAGATCCTGGTGGGCGAGATCGATTGCCGGGGGAAGGTAAAGCTCGGTCATAACGTACAGATCGGTTATTTCGCCCAGAACCAGGCCGAATACCTCGATGGAAACAAGACTGTTCTCGATACCATGATCGATGCCGCCAATGAATCGAACAGGAGCAAGGTCAGGGATATCCTGGGCTCCTTTCTCTTCAGCGGGGACGAGGTGGATAAATACGTAAAGGTCCTCTCAGGGGGTGAGCGAAACCGACTGGCTCTTGCCAAGATGCTGTTGCAGCCCTTCAACGTGCTGGTTATGGATGAGCCGACCAACCACCTCGATATCGCCTCCAAGAATGTACTGAAACAGGCCCTGATCCATTTCCAGGGCACCCTCATCGTGGTCTCCCACGACAGGGACTTCCTCCAGGGCCTCACCAATAAGGTGTACGAGTTTAAGGATCGAAAGATCAAGGAATACCTGGGGGATATCAATTTCTTCCTCTCGGAGCGAAAGGCACAAGATTTCAGGGAGATCGAAAAGAAATCGGCTCCGGCTCCCGGCAAGGAGGTCTCTTCTGAAGCCGAAAAGTCCTATAAGGATCAGAAAAAGGAGAAAAGCCTGAAGAACAAGCTCAGCAAGGTGGAAAGTGAGATCAGCTCACTTGAAAAAGAGATCGCCGAGATCGATCACGACCTGTTGATGAATTACGATGAGACCATTTCAAGGCCCGATTTCTTTGACCGGTACCAGGAGAAAAAAAAGCGGCTGGAATCCCTGATGAAACAATGGGAGGAGATCACGCTCTCGCTCGAGAATTAGGCCGTTATTCACGGATTTGAGGCGCCTTAATTCAGGATACCACAAAAATCTAAGGTTTCACAACAAATACAGGCCGTTCGTCGTGTAAATAGGGAGTTAATCCTTACTTTCAGGTATCTTTGTAAGGTAATTCTGAGTTTTTCTATAAGATTTATTGTAAGGGTAAACTTCAAAAGTACTTCGATGAAAAAAACATTTCTTCTGTCCCTTATCGCACTGGCTTCCTGCCTGATGGTTTCAGCAGAGGTGACCAAAAACGAAAGGTCGGCCCTGGAAGACCTGTATGAAAGCACGAACGGAAAGGACTGGGTACGCACCTGGGATCTCAATGCTCCTGTTAGTTCCTGGTACGGGGTTAAGGTGGTAGACGATCATGTGGTGGCGATTGAACTCTTCAGGAATAACCTGAAAGGCGTCCTCCCGGAAAGCCTTGGAAAACTGACGCATCTCAAGGTACTCAACCTGGCCTTCAACGGACTTACCGGTGAATTGCCACAGGGCATTGCACACATGGAAAACCTGGAGGTGATCAAAATAGAAATGAACCGGTTTAAGGGCGAGCTGCCCGAGTCACTTGGGAGTTTGAAGAACCTCCGTGAGCTGACAGCCTTCAACAACTTCTTTACAGGAAGCATTCCTGCGAGTATGGGAGAGCTCACCAAGCTGAAGGTTCTCAATCTCTCCAGCAATAACCTAAAGGGGGCCATCCCGGAATCACTCGGCAAGCTGACTCAACTCGAAAGTCTGGGGCTTTTTGAGAATACCCTCGAAGGGTCTATCCCAAGGGAATTCGGACAACTTGTGGAATTGAGGGAACTCATCCTGGCCAATAACCAGCTCGATGGGGAGATCCCCCAGGAATTCACTCAGCTGGCAAGCCTGGAGATCCTGCAGATACAGAACAACAAATTCAACTCCCTCAAGAACCTGGAGGGCATGAATACCAAACAATTCCTGGTCTTCGACTACGACAAGAGCGACAGTAAATTGAATTTCAAAGAGCTCGACTTTAAGAAAACACGTGTTGTGGAGACCATGTTTGATGACGATGAACCCGATGGGAAAAAGAAAAACGATAACGACCCCGAGTAATAAGATTCGGTTTTAAGTTGGTTAACTGTCAAAAAGAGGTGATTTTTCACCTCTTTTTTTGTTGAGGATCAGGCCCGAAGGATGTAACACTTTAGGTTTTATTTAACTCGCCTCAAGGGAAGTATTCTCTAGTTTTGTGGCCTATCATTAAACAAATCAACCCTCCCGGATGAGAAAAATTATACTCTACTCCCTCGGTGTTATTATCCTGGTCCTGGCCGTATATGTGGCCTATCTCCTCGTGAGCGCCGAGGAGGAAAAGAGGCCTGTAGCCCGCAGGGAGATCAAAACCGTATTTGTCGATACCGTGGTCAACAGG
Source organism: Muriicola sp. (assembly GCF_041567615.1). Taxonomy (GTDB): domain Bacteria; phylum Bacteroidota; class Bacteroidia; order Flavobacteriales; family Flavobacteriaceae; genus Muriicola. Next base: position 13,483 of record NZ_JBFGBM010000004.1, on the reverse strand, counting down.
ACCATCCCCATCGTGATCCCCGCCAACGGGAATCTGGTGGCCAAGGAAAGGGTTGAGATCTTCTCGGAAGTCCAGGGGATCTTCAGGAGCAGCAGCCACTCGTTTAAACCGGGACAGGCATTCAGGAAAGGGGAGGTTCTCCTGCGTATTGATGCCGATGAATACGCTGCCTCCGTTCAAAGTGCCAAAAGCAATCTCTACAATCTGATCACTGCCGCCATGCCGGACCTCAGGCTGGATTACCCGGAAGTATATCCTAAATGGCAGGCCTACCTCAACGGTTTCGACCTGGAGAAAAGCACGCCAGACCTGCCCGAGATCACTTCAGAAAAAGAACGTTATTTCATCAGCGGAAGGAATATTGTCACTACTTATTACAATGTGAAGAACCTGGAGAGGAGGCTCTCCAAATACGTAATTCGCGCTCCTTTTAACGGGGTGCTGACAGAGGCCCTGGTCACTGAGGGAAGCCTGATCCGGCCGAGTCAGAAACTCGGGGAATTCATCAACCCTAAAATTTACGAACTGCAGGTGGCCGTTAACAAATCGTATAGCGAATTCCTGAAAGTGGGGGAAGAGGTAGCCCTGGAGAACCTGGATGGAACACAGCAATTCCGTGGTAAAGTAGCCAGGATCAACGCTGCGGTGAACCAGGAGTCTCAGACTGTTTCCATATTTATCGATGTAAAGGATGACCGGGTAAAAGAAGGGATGTACCTGGAAGCCAGTATAGAGGGTCGAAACGAGGAGAACGCCTTCGAGATCTCGAGAAAGTTGTTGAATGACCAGAAGGAACTCTTTGTAGTAAGGGACAGTGTCCTCGATGTGCTGGAGGTTAAGCCCGTATTTTTTTCGGACAAGACCGCCATCCTAAAAGGTATTGAAGACGGCACAGTCATCCTGTCCCGCCCGGTACCGGGGGCCTATGCGGGCATGGTGGTAAGAGCGTACCGGGACACGACAAGCCTTGCGTCCGCTTCAGAAATCAATCCTGTCCCGTAAGATGAGAAAGATCATAGGTTATTTTATCAGGTTTGATGTCGCAGTAAATGTGATCATCCTTGCCTTTGTGGTCTTTGGGATCGTGGGTGCCCTGAGGATGAAATCGTCCTTTTTCCCCCTGATCGACTCCCAGATCATCACGATCAATATAAATTATCCCGGCGCCGCTCCACTGGAGATCGAGGAAGGGGTAGTCCTGAAGATTGAGGATAATCTCAAAGGGCTGGTGGGGATCGAAAGGGTCACTTCCACCTCCAGAGAGAACGGGGGTAGTATCACCGTAGAGATCGATGCCGATGAGGATATCGATGTGATCCTGACAGAAGTAAAAAATGCGGTCGACCGCGTCCCTAACTTTCCCGGGGGGATGGAACCCCTCGTGGTGGCCAAACAGGAATCTATCAGGCCCACTATCAGTTTTGCCGTCAGTGGTAAGGGGATCTCCCTGGTCAACCTGAAACAGATCACGAGAAAGATCGAATACGATCTCAGGGCCATGGAGGGAATCTCGCAGATCGAGATCACGGGCTATCCCGAGGAGGAAATTGAGATCGCTGTCAGGGAAAGAGACCTCCTCGCTTACAACCTCTCCTTCCAGGAAGTGGCCCAGGCCGTAGGTCAAAGCAACATCCTGACCACGGGAGGCGAAATAAAGACAGAACAGGAAGACTACCTGATCCGGGCCAAGAACCGTTCCTACTACGGGGACGAACTCAACAACCTGGTGGTGCGCTCTGATGCCAGTGGGAATATCATAAGGCTGAGCGATGTGGCTGAGGTGAGGGACCGCTTCTCGGAGAACCCCAATGTGAGTTTTTTCAACGGGAACCTCTCTGTGAATGTGCAGGTAAGCAATACCAATAGCGAAGATCTGATCTCCACAGCGGATAAGATCAACGAATACATAGAAAATTACAATGCCACGCACAACAACGTGCGCCTGGATGTGGTCTCCGATGCTTCCATTTCCCTGAAGCAAAGGACGGCCCTCCTAATCGAGAACGGGGCCATAGGGATTTTGCTGGTCCTTTTATTCCTCTCGTTCTTCCTGAACACCCGCCTGGCCTTCTGGGTGGCCTTTGGCCTGCCCATCTCCTTCCTTGGGATGTTCATCTTTGCAGCCATGTTTTCGGTCACTATCAATATCCTGTCCCTTTTCGGGATGATCATCGTGATCGGAATCCTTGTGGATGACGGGATCGTGATCTCAGAAAACATTTATCAGCATTACGAAATGGGCAAATCGCCTGTTCAGGCGGCCATAGACGGGACGGTGGAAGTGATTCCCCCCATCCTGTCGGCCATCATCACCACCATATTGGCCTTCTCTACCTTCCTCTTCCTAGACAGCCGGATAGGAGAATTTTTCGGAGAAGTTTCGACGGTGGTGATCCTGACCCTGACGGTTTCCCTCTTTGAGGCACTGATCATTTTGCCGGCCCACATTGCCCACTCCAAGGCGCTGGTCAGACAGACGCCGGAAGAACTCGAGAAGCAGACCGGTGTCGATAAATTCCTGACGAAACTGAGGGTCTTTAACAAGATCGGGGACCGCGTTATGAGCTACCTAAGGGACAAGCTCTACAGCCCCGCCCTGCATTTTGTGCTCAACCACAGGTTTATCAGCTTCTCCATCTTTACGGGATTACTGGTGATTACCTTCGCCTCTATTATCTCCGGGGTGGTCCGTGTGACCTTGTTCCCCAGTGTAGCCAGCGACCAGGTGAGTATCGAATTGCTCATGCCCGAGGGTACCAATCCGGAGATCACCGAAGAGATCATCTCAAGGGTGGAGGCAGCCGCATGGAGGGTAAATGAGGATTTTACGGCCCGCCAGAGCGGGAACCTGCAGGTGGTGGAGAATATCATCAAAAGGGTAGGCCCCGGGAACAACAAGGCTTCCCTGAGGGTGAACCTCTTACCCGGAGAAGAACGGGACTTTCCTTCCCCCGAGATCACCAATGCGATCCGCAATGAGGTTGGCCAAGTCTACGGGGTGGAGCGGCTCACCTTCGGCTCGGGAGGGAATTTCGGGGGAAGCCCGGTTTCCATTGCTTTGCTCGGAAACGACAATGAACAACTCGAGGGTGCCAAGGAAGAACTACGGGCATACCTGGAGAGCAATCCCAAGCTCAGGGATGTGACCGATACAGATCCGGAAGGGATCAAGGAACTCGATATAGAACTCAAGGAAAATGCCTATGCGCTCGGCCTGAATCTTCAATCCGTCATGAGCCAGGTTCGCGCGGGATTCTTCGGGGCCCAGGCCCAGCGGTTCCAGAGGGGTCAGGATGAGATCCGCGTTTGGGTGCGATACGACCGTTCTAACCGATCCAGCATATCAGATCTGGATGACATGAGGATTCTGACCCCCACAGGTCAGAGGGTGCCCTTTTCTGAGATCGCTACCTATTCCATCGCCAGGGGGGATGAGTCTATCAGCCACCTAGACGGGCAGCGGGAGATCAGGGTAGAGGCCGACCTCGAAAACCCCAACGAAAGTGCTACCGACATCCTGTTCGACGTGCAACAGAATTTCATACCGGGCCTCCTGGCCAAATACCCTACCCTTTCTGTTTCCTATGAGGGACAGAACCGGGAAGCTCAGAAATTATCACGTTCTGCCAACGCTGTATTCCCTGTGATCCTGTTCCTGATCTTTGCCGTGATCGCCTTTACCTTCCGGTCTTACAGCCAGCCTGTGATTCTGCTCTCCATGATCCCTTTCAGCGTGATCGGGGTAGCCTGGGGGCATTATATACACGGTTTCCCCATCAACGTGCTTTCTGCCCTGGGGATCATTGCCCTCATCGGTATCATGGTGAACGACGGTCTCGTACTTATTGGAAAATTTAACGGTTACCTCAGGCAGGGGATGAACTTTGACGATGCTCTGTACGAAGCCGGGAAATCCCGCTTCAGGGCTATTTTCCTGACGTCATTGACTACGATCGCCGGGTTGGCCCCTCTGCTGCTGGAAAAGAGCCGGCAGGCACAGTTCCTAAAGCCCATGGCCATCTCCATCTCATATGGGATCGGGATAGCTACGGTACTGACTCTTTTGATGCTGCCCTTACTCTTGTCTGCCATCAATACGTTCAAAGGAAATATTGCCTGGCTGAAAACAGGAGAAAGGCTGAACAAGGAAGCCGTGGAAAGGGTGATCAAAGAGCAGAAACAGGAAGCCAAGCTAAAGGAGAAATTAGAAGTTGCTACTAACGGCCACGCTTCCCGGATCCCCCGACAAAACAAAAAGAAAAACCTGAAAGAAACGGTACATTTAGAAGACACCGATTCATGAGAAGAAGTTACCCTACTATCCTGTTCCTGGTCTTTTCCCTTGGAATATTTACCGGATTTGCTCAAGAACCTACCCTCTCCAAGCAGGAAGCCATGACGCTGGCCCTGGAGAACAATTTTGGGATCAAGGTGGCCCGGAACCAGGTAGAGATCGCGGAAAACAACCAGAGCATCCTGAATTCCGGATTTCTCCCAACCCTGACGGCCAATGCAGCGGCTACCTACAACAGGGATGATATCACGGTAGAATTTCCCGGCCAGCTCGATGAGAACGGTCAGCCCAGACCCGATTTTGAACTCAACAAGGCCGAGGCGCAGAGATACAATACGGGGGTTACCCTGGACTATACCCTTTTTGACGGTCTGGGGAGGCTGTACAATTACAAAAGCCTGCAGGAGCAATACGAGCTCACCGAACTCCAGGCCAGGGAGACTATTGAAAATACCATGCTGCAGCTGTTCAGCGTGTATTTCGAGGTGGCCCGCCTTACGGAGAACGTCAATGTCTTTAGACAGGCCCTGGAAATCTCCAGGGACCGTATCACCAGGGCGGAATACGCTTTTGAATACGGGCAGAACACCAAGCTCGATATCCTGAATGCCCAGGTGGATGTGACTAATGACAGCATCAACCTGTTAAACGCCAAACAGCAGCTGGCCAATGCGAAAAGGGATCTCAATGTGGTCCTCAACCAGAACCTCAATGAGACCTTTGCCGTAGACACGGTGGTCAATTTCATCCCCAGGCTGGAGTTGGACGAGTTCATCGCCACAGCCAAAGAGAATAACGTAGCCCTGCTGCAGACCGAGAAGAACCTGAAGATCAACGAATACGATATCAAGGTGAGCAGGAGCGGCTATTTGCCTACCATAGGTCTGAGCGGTTCCTACGGGTGGAACCTGAACCAGAACCCACCCTCGGCCTTCTTCCCAGGGACGAACAACACCACGTACAACATCAACTTCGGTGCCCGCCTCACCTGGAACCTCTTTGACGGGGGAAGTACGGCCGTGCGGGTGAAGAACGCCAAGATCGCTTTTGAGAACCAGGACCTGCTGAAGAAACAGATCGAACTGGAGGTAGACCGCGATATCCTCAATGCCCTTCAGATTTATGAGAACCGCCTGGCGATCTACGCTATCCAGGAACAGAATGTGATCACCAACGAGAATAATTTTGAGCGCTCCCGGGAACAGTTCCAGCTGGGGCGCATCACTTCCATTGAATTCAGGCAGGCTCAGATCAACCTGCTCAACGCCCAGACCAACAAGAACCTTTCAAAATACGACGCCAAGCTGGCCGAGCTGCAACTGCTCCAGCTCACCGGACAGTTGCTGAACATAGAATTGTAATAAGAAGGATGCACGAACACTTTTTCCAATGCCCCTATTGCTGGAAGGAGATCTCTGTGCTCCTGGATACTTCCGTCGGGCAGCAGACCTATGTGGAGGACTGCGAGGTGTGTTGTAACCCCATTGAGTTCACCGTGATCTGCGAAGCTCACGAACTCAGACAATTCGACGCCCAGCCACTGGGTCAATGATCAGATCCTTACATGGATCAGACCCTCAACTGTTTTAAATCCCGTGGAATTTAGTATTTTGTTCCTTGTATAAGGGACAATGGAAAAACCTCGACATAACGCCAGGGTCTACTGGAAGCAGAACCTCAGATATCTTATCCTGCTCCTGGCCATTTGGTTTCTGGTATCTTTCGGTGCCGGTATCCTTTTTAAAGAGGAATTGAACACCATTAAAATCGGTGGCTTTGGGCTGGGATTCTGGTTTGCCCAGCAGGGCGCTATCTACGTCTTTGTACTCCTCATCTTTATCTATGTCCGTCTTATGAATAAACTCGACAAGAAATACGGATACAATGACGAGGACTAATCCCTGTTTAAAGTTTTGAATATGGACGTGCAGAGCTGGACATTGCTCCTGGTGGTCATATCCTTTTCCCTCTACATCGGGATCGCCATCTGGTCCCGCGCCAACTCAACCAGCGATTTTTACATTGCCGGCGGCCATGTCCCGGCATTGGCGAATGGACTGGCCACTGCAGCCGACTGGATGTCTGCAGCCTCTTTCCTGGGGATGGCGGGACTGCTCTCTTTTACCGGATATGACGGCTCTGTCTACCTCATGGGATGGACGGGCGGATATGTACTGCTGGCACTTCTCCTGGCTCCCTATCTCAGAAAATTCGGGAAGTTCACGGTACCTGATTTTATCGGCGACCGGTACTATTCCAATATCACCAGGACCGTGGCTGTATTCTGTGCCCTCATGGTATCTTTTACCTATGTGGCCGGGCAGATGCGGGGGGTGGGCCTTGTCTTCTCCAGATTCCTGGAGGTGCCGATAGATACAGGGGTGATCATCGGGATGCTGATCGTGCTGTTCTATGCCGTCCTGGGGGGTATGAAGGGGATCACCTATACTCAGGTAGCCCAGTACTGCGTCCTGATCTTCGCTTTTATGGTCCCGGCGATCTTTATCTCCATACAGATGACAGGCAACCCTGTTCCCCAGTTGGGCATGGGTTCCCGCGTACTGGGGGAGGAGACTTTTCTGCTGGACAAGCTCGACGGTCTTTCCGAGGCCCTCGGGTTTACGGCCTATACGGACGGTTCCAAATCGACCCTCGATATCCTCTGTATCACTGCTGCCCTCATGGTAGGAACGGCCGGGCTGCCTCATGTCATCGTCAGGTTCTTTACCGTTCCCAAGGTGAGAGACGCCAGGAAATCTGCAGGGTATGCCCTGCTCTTTATCGCCGTCCTGTATACCACGGCCCCGGCAGTGGCCGTCTTTGCCAGAACCAACCTCCTGGAAACCGTGAGCGGTCAGCCCTATGAAGCCATGCCCGAATGGTTTCGCAAATGGGAAACTACCGGACTTATTGTCTTCGAGGACAAGAATCAGGACGGACTCATACAATACACCGGGGATGGGGGGAAGAATGAGTTGACGGTGGATCCGGACATCACGGTTCTGGCCAATCCTGAAATCGCCGACCTGCCCAACTGGGTGATCGCCCTGGTGGCGGCCGGAGGCCTGGCTGCTGCCCTTTCTACAGCAGCGGGCCTGTTGCTGGTCATTTCAACGGCCATCTCCCACGACCTGATCAAAAAGCAATGGAAACCTGACATCTCGGACAGAAGCGAGCTTGTCCTCGCACGCATCTCTGCCGTGATCGCTGTGTGTATTGCCGGGTATTTTGGTATCAATCCGCCTGATTTCGTGGCTGCTACGGTGGCCCTGGCCTGTGGTTTGGCGGCGGCTTCCTTTTTTCCGGCGATCATCCTGGGGATCTTCTATAAAAAGATGAACAAGGAAGGAGCTACCGCCGGTATGGTTGTGGGGATCGGGGCGATGCTCTACTACATGCTGAGGTTCAAATTCGATATGTTTGGAGGCGGGACCCCGGAAGACTGGTGGTATGGAATCTCACCCGAAGGCTTTGGAACCGTGGCAATGTTGCTTAATTTTATAGTATCCCTTTCCGTTTCGGGCCTCTTCCGGGATCCGCCCGAGGAAGTGCAGGAGATCGTCGAGAATATACGACTGCCTAAAGGGGCCGGGGAAGCCAGTCCGCATTAAAAATGATCTTATGAGCAATTACAGTATCAAAAACCTAGAAGAGTATTTCCAGCTTTACAGAAAATCGGTAAGGGAACCCGAGAATTTCTGGGAAGAGATCGCAGAAGAACATTTCTTATGGAGAAAGAGATGGAATCGCGTTATGCGCTGGGATTTCTCCAAGCCGGAAGTAGCCTGGTTCGAAGGGGCAAAATTAAATATCACGGAGAATTGCCTGGACAGACACCTGGCCATTAGGGGTGAGAAGACCGCGATCCTGTTTGAACCTAACGACCCCGAAGAGAAAGCCCTGCATATTTCGTATAACGAGTTGTACACCCGTGTGTGCCGTTTTGCCAATGTCCTGAAATCCCAGGGGGTAAAAAAAGGGGACAGGGTCTGCATTTACCTTCCTATGATCCCGGAGCTGGCCGTTTCGGTCCTGGCCTGTGCCCGGATCGGGGCCATTCATTCCGTGGTCTTTGCCGGTTTCTCTTCCCAGGCCCTGGCCGCGAGGATAAACGACTGTGACTGCAGGATGGTGATCACTTCAGACGGTTCTTACCGGGGAGCCAAGACCATCGATCTCAAGGGTATCGTTGATCAAAGCCTGAAGGACTGTGAAGGGGTGGAGACCGTTCTCGTGGTCAAACGCACGGGAGGGAAGGTGGAAATGGTCAAAGGCAGGGACCATTGGTTAGAACCCCTGCTGGAGAAGGCTGAGGATGAGTGTAAACCGGAGATCATGGATGCAGAAGACCCCCTGTTCATCCTCTACACTTCGGGATCCACGGGTAAACCCAAAGGCATGGTACACAGTTCCGGCGGATATATGGTATTCACAGCCTACACGTTTAAAAATATATTCAGGTACAGGGAGGAGGATATTTACTGGTGTACGGCCGATATCGGCTGGATCACAGGACATTCCTACATTGTTTATGGTCCTCTGGCCAATGGGGCTACCACCGTCATGTTCGAAGGGGTGCCTACCTATCCGGACCACGGACGATTCTGGGATGTTGTGGCCAAGCACAAGGTGACCCAATTCTATACAGCACCTACGGCCATCCGGGCCCTGGCAAAGGAAAGCCTCGATTATGTGGAGAAACACGACCTGTCTTCCATCAAGGTGCTGGGCACTGTTGGGGAACCCATCAATGAAGAGGCCTGGAACTGGTATAACAACAACATCGGAAAAAATAAGAGTCCGATCGTAGACACCTGGTGGCAGACTGAGACCGGCGGCATCATGATCTCACCCATCCCCTACGTGACGCCCACCACGCCCACCTATGCCACCCTGCCATTTATCGGCGTACAGCCTGCCCTGATGGATGAGAAAGGCGATGAGATCAAAGGCAACCAGGTAGAGGGGAGGCTCTGCATCAAATTCCCCTGGCCTTCCATGGCCCGAACGATATGGGGAGATCACAAGCGGTATTACGAAACGTATTTTTCGGCATTTGAGAATAAGTACTTTACCGGTGATGGCGCCATGCGGAATGCCGTGGGGTACTACCGGATCACAGGAAGGGTTGACGATGTGATCATCGTCTCCGGCCATAACCTGGGTACGGCCCCCATCGAGGATGCCATCAATGAGCACCAGGCCGTCTCAGAATCAGCCATTGTAGGATTCCCTCATGACGTCAAGGGGAATGCGCTATACGGATTTGTGATCCTGAAAGAAGTAGGGGAAGCCAGGGACAGGGAGAACCTGAAAAAGGAGATCAACCAGCAGATCGCAGAGCATATAGGTCCTATTGCCAAACTGGATAAGATCCAATTCGTACCCGGCCTGCCCAAGACCAGGAGCGGCAAGATCATGAGGCGGATCCTAAGGAAGATCGCAGCGAAAGATACCTCTAACCTGGGGGACATCAGTACCCTGCTGAATCCCGAAGTGGTCGAAGAGATCATCAGGGACGCCCAGTAAGATCAGAGGACGGCATACAGGATGAATCCCCCGAAAGCAAAGGATAACGGGGCCATCAACCTTAGTGTGGGCGGGGGGAGAAGGGCCGCACACCGGCGGGCGTAGGCGTGATGCCAGCGACGGGGAAGCAGGATGAGTACCACCGAGGTCCCCAGCATAAACCATCCCAGCCATTCAAATACCTGCGGGAATCCTGACTGAGGTGCGTAAAGGATGAGTCCCGCCGCAGGGATCATTCGCAGGATAAGTTCCCCGTAGTTGATCAAAGGAGTGCTCCCGGCCTTACTCAGGATACGCCATGCGAGTGCAGGGGCAACGAGCATCACAAATCCCACGGCAACCAGGAAAAGGCCAAAGAGGATGGTGATGATAAGGGCCAATATATTCATTGAGCATTGTCTTTCCCTTTTAAAAATGCATAGGTAAAGCCGTTTTGCAGGGTAAAACCGACGGCCAGGACTCCGATAAGGATCTGGTATTGGGGATGATCCCCGACAAGTAAGGAGGCCAAGAGAATTACGGCTGCCCATATCAGGGCATTTAAGATCAGAACTTTTTTCATAGCATTACTTTGTGTTTTTTCATGGAACAGCAGATTGATTGACAGGGGTTTTTCAGAAAAATAGATTTGATTCTTCCAGTAGTAGCGAATTAAGGGTTACTAGTCTCCTACAAAAAATACGCGGGCCCATTTGTGTTGTTTTTTATCTGTGGTAAGCGTATCCACTCTGATTTTGCTCCCTTTTTTAGCGACCCTCACAAAAGGGGGTAACCTGTATCCATTTTCTTTTCTCGGCTTATCCGCCCTTACGTTGGCACCTTTGATCAATTCGTAAGTTTGTCCTATCTCGGGATTCCCCGAGATGATCCTATCGCTGGTAAATCCAGGTGTAAAGTTGCCCAGATACAGCCAGTCTGTGGCGATGAGTTTGGTATCAGCCCCGGCAGTGGTAAATTCAGTGGAACTTGCAGTCTGCTCGTCTATCTTATCGATGATCTGCAGGGCATTTCTCTGAATATCAGAGAGATGAGAGAGTTGAGTCGAATCTCCCGGATTCAGGTCGAGGTTTTCCAGTACCCGGTTCACCACGTTTTTAATCGCCGTGTCCCGTGTTCCGATATCGACCAGGACGTCCATCAAATGTTGTTTTCCCGGGGCAAGGATCATCTGGGCCGCAATTTGAGGGTCGTCGTCTTTCTTCAACATGTAAATAGCATAGGCACCCATCTTGGAGGTGGTAATATCCTCATCCGCGATCATTTCCATAAAGGGTTGCATGGCAGAAACGTTGGCGATCTGGCTTTCGATCTGGGTGAGGCTCCTGTTGAAGAAATAACCCATTACAGCAACGAGGACGGGGGTGAGGAGCAAAATGACAGACTGGGTGATCTCCCAGGCTGATTTCGATTTTCTAGTTTCAGACATCGGTTAGTTGGTTTTTAGGTTTATATATAATGAAAGGTATGTTGCAACTTGATTTTGATCGGATCAAACGATATCTGACCATGAGATAAAGAATGACACGTAGGACTGTTGTAAGACCTCATTTCTTAGAGACTTTACTGCCTAACTTTCCCCCTAACCAACCCATGGGGATATAAGCTAGTAGGAGGTCTAGGGTTGAGAACCAGCCCGGAGCCGGTAAATTGATCACGTTTATGATCCCTCCTGCAAGAAAAGCCACCCCTATGACCATGGCGAACAGCATTTTCCTGTTGGCTGCTATCCTGGCGGCGAAATACGCCCCGACCAGCGTACCCATGGCGTGGGCTAGGAAAGGAAAGATGAAGTGTTTGGGTTCAAAGAGCGACATACTTTCGGCAAGCCCTTCCATAGTGCTCACATCGGCGCCTTCAGGCAGGGTAATAACTCTGCCATTGAGGGAGATAAAGAACATGTTTACAGCACTGCCGATGACCAGTCCGGCGATCACGGCCAAAATATTCCTGAAGATGGGATTCATGGTGGTTGGTTTTAGGTTGTTGACTTCGGGGGGTGGTTCTTTCCTTACCCCCTTTCGTTAAAATTAGGGATTTTATCCCAAATGGGAATAACAGACGGGAGAGTTCCCGTGTTAGAAGTTCCTTTCTTTCAGGAGTTTCCTGATCAGGACGATCTGTCCGAGGTGGTAATGACCGTGTTCTACAAGCCCGTAGAGATTTCTTTCATAGGTACCGTACTTAGGATCAGAAAAGATCTCGTTCAGCTTCTGATCTGGCAGGTCCCGGGCCAGTCTGGTAAAGGTCCGGGCATCGTCCCAAACCTCCTTGAGAAAGGCTTCCCACCCCTCCTGTGAGGTGATTTTGGGGACGTCGAAGCTCTCGGAATCTTTTCCTGCAAGGGGTTGCCCCTGCAGTACCCGGTTCACCACTTTTATGAAATAATTGATGTGGTAGACCAATTCTGCAATGGAATGCAAAGAGGCTATTTTTTCGTGGGCCTCTTCCCAGGTGAGCCCTGCCAGGGCATCCTGCAGGTTGACGGCGGTCCAATTACCCCCAAAATGGAAACCTTCCAGGTTTTTTGCGATAAAGGAGGTGCGATTGTTCGGCATATAAAAAGCGGTTTACATCACACTCCAGAAAGGACACGGCCTTTCGTTTTAAGAGAATGATCCAAGGATGCCGGGGTAGTAGTTAACTTCCCCGGTAATAATTCAAAAGTATGGAATCCATCTCTTTTTTTCCATCGATGATCTCCAGGACGGTCTTCCAGGTAGGTTCATTTACCAGGGGCCTGAGGGGTTGTTTCCTCGTTGGGATCAGGCCAAAAACCTTACGGATATCTGCATCCCATATCTGGTGGTAATACAGAAGATCATCCGGGTAGACCACTTTTCGCTCTGTGCCTTCATCCATCCCCCTGAAAGGTTCCTGTAAGTTCAAATACCCGTAATCATCTGTGAGCTGTTCCCCTTTTTTAATGTCGCGTATGGCGATCTCGAATTCGTATGCGGTGGAGAGGCAGTTCGACTTGAAACTGTGGTTGACGTAGCGACCCAGATCCCAGCAAAGGATATAATGGCCTTTGTTGTTCCTGTAAGTGTATGTATCGAGCAGCTTCTTGTAGATAGGAGGCATCTGATCGTATTGTGAGGGGGTGAACTCCCTGTCGAGTGCATCGAGTACCCAGGTGATAGTCCCTGCCGGAATATCCCTGGTAGCTACCACGCCGTAGCCGATGGCCTTATTAATAAAACGCAGTTCCGTATCAGGATGGATCATACTGTCCGGTGTAAAGGATGACCTGATTAAATGTACTTATCAATTGGATTCGCCCGACCTGCCTAACTGCTTTTTTTTTTGATGAAATTTCTCAGGAGGAAAAGCGAAACGGAGGCAGCGATGGCCATGGTCACGGCTATGCTGTTAAAGGCTATATCCAAAGGGTCAAACACCCTGTTCGGGAGGAAGAACTGTATCCCTTCATCCAGGCTACCCAGGCTTACTCCCCAAACCCAGGCGAATAATCCCGGCTTCCAGATTCCATTTTCTCCGGCGTACCTTTTTCCGAATGCCTTGTGCAGCAACACAGCCAGTACGCTGTATTCGATGAGGTGACTGCGTTCAGGAGCCCCAAGCCGAAAAAAGAACATCAAATAGACCGCTGCGATTCCGATCAGAAAAGCGTATTCCACAGCCCCGGGCCTTCGGATCAAT
>NZ_JBFGBM010000003.1:0-35474 GCF_041567615.1 Muriicola sp. | reverse complement strand
CCAGGGTTTTTTGCCGAAAAGGTTCAGTTTTTCAGGCAAAACCAGGCCATGGACGATCATTCTGCGGGCGATGTAGGGAAAGTCGAATTCTTTCCCGTTATGGGCACACAGCAGGTATTTGGGGTGCCTGAAATGGGTAGTGAGCAGGTTCCGGAATTCCTGCAGGATCTCCTTCTCTTCCCCGTGAAAAGTGGTCACTCTAAACTGCCGCTGGGTGTCTTTGAAGTGGAAATAGCCCACAGATATGCAGATGATCTTCCCGAATTCGGCCCAGATACCGGCATTCTCGTAATAGTCCCCGGCAGACACCTCATCAGCCCTTTTGTACTGGGACTTGTGGTCCCACAGCGTTTGCCTGACCTCATCCAGTTCTGAGAAAGAGGCAGTCTGGGGGACGGTTTCAATATCGAGGAAGAGAATCTCCTCAAGGGATATTTTATTCAACATGATCTTATTTTTCAGGCGGTTTTACGGGCTTTTCCCCGGGGTAGTTCCAAGATAGTAAGAATTGAGACTTCCACACCCCGGCTGATGACAAAGAGACATCATTTCACCGAAAGTGGCCTTCAGAATTACCCTAGTTTTCCAGAATGTGTATTTTTAATAAAAAAATTGCATGCGATCCTCTCTTTTTCTGGGATGTTGCTTACTCCTGCTGGCGACTGGATCTTGTTCTAAGGACAGTATGTCCGGCACGGAGGAAGAACAGGTGCTTCTTCCCGATTTCAGGCTGATCGGGGAAGACACAGAGAACGTATTCCGTTATACCTATGACGGTTTCGCCGGATCAGGGACAGAGACCAATCTGACCCAGAGCCTGGGGGTGGATCCTTTGTACCTTACTCTGAGACAGGTGGGAGACGATGTCTCCTTTTACAGTTTTGCTTCCGGGCGTTTTTCCCTCATCCAGGTCAATACTTTTACTGGCCAGGCAATTTCCTATCCTGATTTTTATACGGTTACGGACGAACGTGCCATCACCTGGGGCACCAACTCTGAGGACCTCATTTTTCTGGGCAATTACAGTCCCAAGGGAAGCAGGGATTTTGGGATAAGGACACTCGACCCTTCGGATGGCAGCTTTACAGACCTGCCGATAGCCCTGAATATACAGCAGGCCTACGCCCCTTTGTACTACCGCCAGAGACTGATGTTTACCTACAGGGATGAGTCCGGAAGCTATAAGATAGGGATCTTTGATACCGAGAACCGGACCCTGATGCGCACCCTCGATTTCAATACCGGTATCCCGAATGTCCTGATCGACGACCTCGGTAACATCGGCATCCTGGTAGGACTGGGAAATTCAATTTTTACCTACCGGGTTTTCGATATAGAGACACTAGACCAGCTCTCGGAAACTCCCTTTACCCTGGACGTATTCCTTCCTCCCGGACCCTTGCAGGGTTCTGTGTTTGGCTCTACCCTCTACTACACCGAATTTTTGGCACAGCCTTCAGAAGTTCCATTCGGACCTGCCTTTTTCGATTTCGGGACGAATACCGGCTCGGAGATCGATATCCTTGGGGTCGTGCAGCAGGTAGAAGCCGATACCGGATCCAATGTGGATCTTACGGCAATTCGATACTACAATGATGCCGGGGTCTTTCTTGTGGGATATGCCGATACCGACTTCCAGAATGGGCTCAACGGGGGCGTCCTGGTGATCTCAAATACAGGGCAATTACAAGCCCGGATCCCCCTGCCTTTTGTGCCTACTTACTTCGTCGAGCCTTAAATACCGCAATCCGACCGGGGAGTCGGTTTGGAAAGGAAATTATCAGGAATGGGCGCTGTCATGGGGCGGTTTATTGACTAAAAAGTTCGTTCAATGCTCAATTTCACCTGATCCGGGAGCAGAAACGAGACAGGAACAGACCGGGTAGTTTGTTTTTAAGGGAAGAGGGATTGCTGTTTCTCGGTGCGTTCGTGGTTCAACAACCATTTTTTCCGATGTATACCCCCTGCATACCCCACCATTTCCCCCTTGCTACCGACTACCCTGTGGCAGGGGATAACGATCCAGATGGGGTTCTTTCCATTCGCTGCAGCAACCGCCCTGATGGCTTTGGGATCACCCAGTTTTTTGCTCAGGTCGAGGTAAGAGATCGTCTTGCCAAAGGGAATCTTCAGAAGCTCATCCCAAACCTTTTTTTGGAACTCAGTTCCTGTCGGATTCAGCTTAAAGGTGAATTCTTTTCGCTTACCTAGAAAATATTCTTCTATCTGCCGAACAGCTTCTTCCAATTCCGGAGAGATATTGCTCTTCATCTCTGTTTCCCGATCTATAACAGAAATGGATGTGATCCCGTGCAAGTCCCCTTCGATCTTTGCCGTGCCCAATGGAGTCTTTATAAATGCTGTTTTCATGATACTCTATTAATTGAGGATGTGGTCATAGAATAATTGATGAAGGGCTGTCCGGATGTTTAATTCATACAAGTTTCTGTGGGTTCTGGTCGGATAAACTCGATTGGACAGGAATACATATACCAATTGGTATTTCGGATCAGCCCATACGAAAGTGCCCGTAAAACCGCTATGTCCAAAGCTTTCCGGGCTGGCGGCAGGGGCGGGGTAGGCCTCGGAAAGTTCCTGGTCGGCATTGTCGAGAAGGGGCTTGTCAAATCCAAGGCCTCTCCGGTTGTCGTTTCCCGGAAACTGTACCCGGGTGAATTCTTTCACGGTTTCTGCTTTGAGGTATCTGTAGCCATCCAGTTCTCCGTAATTCTGGTACATCTGCATAAATCTAAACAGGTCCCGGGCGGTGCCAAAGAGTCCGGCATTCCCGGAAATGCCCCCGAAGAGGGAAGCATTTTCATCGTGCACCCAACCCTGTACCACATTTTTTCGGTAGAGGGAGTCGTACTCTGTAGGTATGATGGCATTCGGGAAACCTTTTTCTGTGGGCAGAAAGCCCAGAGAAGGGATCTCCATAGGAAAGGTGAATTTGCTGGCCAGGAGATAGGAATAAGAGTGGCCGGTTATCTGCTCGATCAGGGTCGGAAAGAGCAAAAAGGCCAGCCCTGAATACAGGTATTCCTTTTCCTGCCTTACATCAGAGCGGCTGATCTGCCGGAATACCTTCTTCTCAAAGCGGTCATTTATCCACAGATTCTCATAAGCATGTAAAGGAAATCTCCTGTGCGGGGAGTTGCGGACAAACTTCTTCTTGAATTCTCCCTTCTTCAACACCTCGTTGACAAAGACGATATAGGGGGTCAATCCGGCCTGGTGACTCAGCATCTCCCTCAAGGTGAGGTCTTTTTTGTCTTTGTTACCCTGCCAGGGCTTCCAATAGGTGCTGAAGGGGACATCGAGGTCGATGCGGCCTTCATCCACCAGTTTCATCAAAAGGGGTAGGGGTCCCAGGATCTTGGTCACCGAGGCCAGGTCATAGAGGTCGGTTTTCTGCACAGGGATCAGGCTGTCGTAGGTATGGAAGCCGTAGGTTTTGTGAAAAAGAACGTCACCTTTGTGGGCGACCAAAAGTTGGGCCCCAGGGAAGGCTTTATTCAATATACCATCCGTTATAATGGAATCAGCCTTGTGAGAAAGCCTATTAAAGTCTTTATAATCAGTATTTTGACTATGAGATAAATAAAAAATACCAAATAGTATAAATAAAAATAACACGGATTGCCTCTCGCTCATTAATGCTGGAATATCGATCCTTAAGATAATGAATGCACGGGCATCTGGCTCTTAACTGAGCAGTTTAACAGCCTCTTTGGCAAAGTAGGTAGCGATGATATTGGCACCTGCCCTTTTGATGGAGATCAATTGCTCCATCATGACGGTATCGTGGTCTAACCACCCTCTGTCCGCGGCTGCCTTCAGCATGGCGTATTCCCCGGAGACCTGGTACACGGCCAGGGGGACCTCCACCATCTCCCTCAGGTCGCGCACGATGTCAAGGTAGCAAAGCCCCGGCTTCACCATGATGATGTCGGCTCCTTCATCGATGTCCATTTCGGCCTCTTTGATGGCTTCCAGCCTGTTTCCCGGGTCCATCTGGTAGGTCTGCTTATCCTCCGGGGCCTCCTTGGAGGCTACGGGAGCTGACTGGAGTGCATCCCGGAAGGGGCCGTAAAAACCGCTGGCATATTTGGCGGCATAGCTCATGATCCCTGTATTGGTGAGTTCTTCATCCTCCAGTGCTTCCCTGATGATCCGTATCCTTCCGTCCATCATGTCACTGGGGGCCACAAAATCGGCCCCTGCCTGGGCGTGGGTGATGCTCATTTGGGCCAGCACCTCATTGGTCGCGTCGTTGAGGATCTGCCCTTTGGCCACAATGCCGTCGTGGCCGTAGGTGGAATAGGGATCCAGGGCCACATCGGTCATGACCAGCATGTCCGGGCAGGTTTCCTTCACCGTTTTGATGGCCCTTTGCATAAGGCCATGGGGATTGAGGGCTTCCACCCCCGTATTGTCCTTGAGATTATCAGGGATCTTGACAAAGAGCAACACTGCACAAAGCCCCATATCCCAAAGTTCCTTTACTTCCTTTTGAAGCAGGTCCAGACTTAGTCGGTAATAATGTGGCATGGAAGGAATTTCCTCTTTCACCCCGTGGCCTTCCACCACAAAGAGGGGTACCAGGAAGTCAGCTGGATGGAGTAAGGTTTCCCGCACCATCTTCCGGATGGAGGGATTGGAGCGTAAGATCCGGTTTCTTCTTAATGGATACATGACAAAATATTTCTTTTTAAAGGTAAGGGAATTGCACCAGATTTACAGGGTAATTTCTCCCTTCAGATAAGGGACTGCCCTCCCTGAGATCAACACCCGGTCTCCCCTGAGTTGGCATTTCAGGTCCCCACCCCTTTGGGAAAGTTGTTTTGCGGTGAGATCCTGTTTGCCCAGTGCTTCTGCCCAGTAGGGGGTCAGGGTGGTGTGGGCCGATCCGGTTACGGGGTCCTCGGGGATCCCGCACTTGGGAGCAAAAAAACGTGAGACAAAATCCACCTCTTTCCCGGGAGCCGTTACGATCACACCCCTGGCCTCTACCTGGTCTAACAGGAAGAAATTTGGCTTCATATCGCGGACCTCCTGTTCGCTTGCATAGATGAGCATAAAATCTGTTTTCCCTTTAAAGACCTTTTGTGGAACCCTTCCAAGGGCTTCATGGATCTCCTTTACGGGGGAAATTTCCTCCAGGGTGTCCTTAGGAAAATCCAGTGTAAGTTCGCCAGTGGCCTCTTTTTTTACGCGGAGGGATCCGCTTCGGTCTGAATGGAAATCGATGAGGTCTGATGGGTGCCCGTACTCATTGAAGATCACCCAGGCCGATGCCAGGGTGGCATGGCCGCACAGGTCCACTTCCAATTCCGGAGTAAACCAGCGGATCTGGTAGTCCTTTTCCCTTTTTACCACAAAGGCTGTTTCCGCCAGATTGTTCTCCATGGCGATCTGCTGCATGGTTCCCTCTTCCAGCCAGGAGTCCAATACGCAAACGGCAGCCGGATTTCCCTGAAAAAGATTAGCAGCAAAGGCATCGATCTGAAATAATGTCAATGTTTTCATTTCTTACGTTTTGTTCATCCAGTTCCTGGGGGATTTAAGTATTTCCACCAATCGGGCTTCCCGGCTGCCGGGTTCGGGTTGATGGTCATACCGCCATTGAACTTTTGGAGGTAGACTCATCAGGATGCTTTCTATCCGGCCATTAGTTCTCAGGCCAAACAGGGTCCCTTTGTCATGTACCAGGTTAAACTCCACATATCGGCCCCGGCGAACTTCTTGCCAGTCCCTTTCGGCCTCCGAATAGGCCAGTTCCTTTCGTTTTTTCACAATGGGTAGATAGGATGGCAGGAAGGAATCACCCACCTCTGTAACAAAATCATACCATTGCTCAAGCGACAATTCCTCTCCCGGCCGACAATAGTCGAAGAAGAGTCCGCCCACCCCCCTTGCCTCATTCCTGTGGGCATTCCAGAAATAGGAATCGCATCGTTCCTTGTACCGGGTGTAGAATTGCGGGTGGTGGTTGTCACAGGCCTGCTTGCAAACCGAGTGGAAATGCACAGCATCCTCATCAAACAGGTAATACGGGGTAAGGTCCTGCCCGCCCCCAAACCACTGGTCGACTACATTGCCCTGCTTGTCATACAGCTCAAAGTAACGCCAATTGGCATGTACAGTAGGCACCATGGGGTTGACCGGGTGTAAGACCAGGCTCAGGCCGCAGGCAAAGAAATCGGATTCACCCACCCCAAAGTAGGCTTGCATGCTTTCGGGCAGTGGCCCGTGTACCCCGGAAATATTGACCCCTCCTTTCTCGAAAACGGCACCTTCCTGTATCACCCGCGTCCTGCCGCCCCCTCCTTCAGGGCGTTCCCATAGGTCTTCCTGAAAGGACGCTTTTCCGTCCAGGGATTCCAGTGTGGAGCAGATCCTGTCCTGCAGGGATTGGATATAGGCATAGAATTTTTCTTTCATTGTGTTGGGTTTATCAGATGCACGAGTCGCGTATCCGCGGTTTGCTTAATTTCCTCCAGGGAGCTTATCTGAAGGGAGTTCTCTACCAATTCCAGGAAATGTAAGACGCTTTTTTCGGCATCCCTTGATTCATCCTTACTGAAGACGGCCCTGCCCACGGCATTGTTGTGCAGGTCCATGGCATTTGAAAGGACGTTTCCGGGAAGGATCTTTTCATGCATATCCGTGATCATTTCTGTCCACTTTAAGACTTTTTCCACCTTCTTTACCACAAGGGCACATTCTTTTGCGATCATCCAGTTCCACAGGGCGTGCCTGAAGGCATTGGCCGGGGTATTCCTTCGATGCTCATGGCCGAAATGTGTATTCGCAATTCCTATGGTCTTTTTAGTGGCCCTGTATGTGGGCCACACCAGACGGATATGTGAAAGGCAGAGCCACATAAGTTGAAAGAGTTGCCCGGGCCTAGCTCTTTTGATTACTCCCCAGACCTCATTCACCCTTCGGAATAGGTTTTTACTGCCTCGATAAAGGCTTGTGCATTCTCGAGGGGAACGGTTGGCAAGATACCGTGTCCCAGGTTTACGATATACCGGTCCTTTCCAAATTCCCGAATCATCTTAGTCACCATCTTTTTGATCTCTGCGGGTGGAGAGAAAAGACGGGACGGATCGAAATTCCCCTGTAGGGTGATCTTCCCCCCGCTGAGGTATCGCGCATTTTGGGGGGAGCATGTCCAGTCGACCCCAAGGGCGGAAGCCCCGGATTGGGACATGGTTTTCAGGGCAAACCAACACCCTTTCCCAAAGACGATCACATGGGTCTCTTCCTTGAGCGCATCCACGATCTGCTGGATATAGGGCCAGGAATAGAGTTCATAGTCCTCGGGGGAGAGCATTCCACCCCATGAATCAAAAACCTGAACGGCATCTACCCCGGCCTTTACCTTTGCTTTGAGGTAGGTGATGGTGGTATCCGTTATCTTTTGCAACAGGGCATGGGCGGTATCGGGTTGGGTAAAACAGAATTCCTTGGCCTTGTCAAAGCTTTTGCTGCCCTGCCCCTGTACGCAGTAGCAAAGGATGGTCCAGGGGGAACCCGCAAAGCCCAGTAAGGGGACCTCATCTGCGAGTTTTTCCCTGGTCATTTTTATGGCTTCAAGCACATAGTCCAGGCTTTCCTCCACGTCCGGGACCACAACCCGGTCCAGGTCTTTTTTTGATCGGATGGGATTGGGAAGGTAGGGTCCGAAATCCGTTTTCATCTGCACCTCGATCTCCATGGCTTGCGGAATTACCAGGATGTCGCTGAACAGGATGGCCGCATCCATGCCGTACCTTCGGATAGGTTGCACGGTGATCTCTGAGGCCAGTTCCGGGGTCTGACATCGGGTAAAGAAATCATACTTTTTCTTGAGTTCCATAAATTCAGGGAGGTACCTGCCTGCCTGCCGCATCATCCATACCGGCGGTCTTTCCACGGTTTCTCCCCGAAGGGCTTTTAGCAAAAGGTCATTTTTTAATGCCATATTTATGCGTTTGATAATTTTGGAAAGTGCTCTATGAGCGTTTCAATGACGTTATCTGTGGTCGGTTTTTTGGCTACGATGACTTTCTGGAAGTGCTTTCTCGCTTCCCGGGCAGTGGTCTCCCCGATGCAGAGTGCCGTCGCATCCTTTTGATCGTTGGCCTGGACAAAACTTTGAACCCCGCTTGGACTGTAAAAGAGAAGGATCTGAAAATCCTTTTCGAACTTTTTGGGATGGAGTTGTGTTTCGTAAACCATCACTTCCTGGAAATGGATCTTATGTTCTGTCAGTTTCCTTCCCAGTTCGGGTCGGTTCCGGTTGCCGGTAAAGACCAAAAAGGGACCATTTTTGTCGTTTTCAACCAGAAAATCACCTAATTCTCGTGAATATTCAGTCATTTTTGCTACAAACAGACCTTTTTCTTCCAAAAATGACTGTGTTTTCTCTCCCACACAATAGCAGGTGATCTTTTTTTGGTTTTCTACTCCTGATAACTTGTTTTTCAGATATCCCTTCACCCCGTTCTTCGAAGTAAAAATATACTGAGTATATCCCTCAGGGATGTCGACATCCAGAATGGTTACGCCTATGGCATCATAACTCTCGACCCCAATACCTGAGTTGGCCAGGAGGGCCAGCTGGGCGTTGTTGAGGCTTCGGGTTGAGAGTACGGATTTCATTTTCCCAGTTGTTGCTTGATCTCCTGCATGAGCTTGTCGCCTCCCTGGTCAAGAATCTCCTGAGCCCAGGATCGACCCAAACCTGCCGGATTTTTTGCCTTGACTTCCTTCCTGACCCTGAATACCTCTTGCCCGTCCAGGGAGAGGAGTACGCCCTCAAAATGCAGGTGTTCTCCCCTGATCTCCGCCAGGGCCCCAATGGGCGCGGTACATCCTCCTTCCAGGGTTTTCAGAAATTCCCTCTCAATCCCTGTGCACACCTCAGTTTGCTCATCGTTCAGGGTCTTCAGGGCCTTGTGACAGAAGGTGTTGTCCTCCAGGCACACAACCATCATGGCGCCCTGAGCAGGGGCAGGGATCATCCATTCCAGCGTTGTAAAACGGTCCGGGAGGAGGTCGATCCGCTCGAGCCCGGCTGCGGCAAAAATAGCCGCATTCCAGGGCTGGGTACGGAATTTCTGCAAACGGGTATTGACATTTCCCCTCAAGTCTGTGATCTCATGGAGGGGATAACGGTGGAGCCACTGAGCCTTCCTCCTGAGGCTTCCCGTGGCCACGATACCCTCTTCATTGAGAAAATCCAGCCCTTTGTGTACTATGATGTCGCGGGGGTTGCCCCTCTTGAGTACGGCAGCCTGTACTACGCCTTTGGGAAGGCTCGTGGGCACATCCTTCATGGAATGTACGGCTATGTCGATCTCTTTTTTCAGGAGGGCAACGTCGAGGGTCTTGGTAAATATCCCCGTGATCCCCAACTCGTACAGGGGCTGGTCCAGAAGGATGTCTCCCGTGGCTTTCACCGGAAGAAGCTCGCATTCATGCCCTTCCTTTTCGAGTTGGCTTTTTACGGTATGGGCCTGCCAGAGGGCCAGTTCGCTGTCTCGGGTTCCTATCCGGATAACCCTGTTCATGGTTTTTCCACTTCTAATTGAAAGACTCTCTGGATGAGTTCGAGGCTGTCTTCTGCATCCACCTCGCTGGCCTTCAGGTGGTTGGCAAACTGCTTGGTGATCTTCTGAATGATGCGTTCCGAGATGATGTCTGCCTGTTCCGGATTGAAGCCGGGTAGTTTTTTCGACTGGAAATCGATCTCCTCCTCCTTCATGGTCTTTAATTTCTTTTTGAGCGCCTTTATCACCGGAGCGAATTTACGGGTCTCCAGCCATTTGATGAATTCTTCCTTGATCTCTTCGATGATCTTTTCTGCCTGGGGAATAAATTTTTTGCGCCTTTCGAGGGTCTTGTCCGTTCTCTGGGACAGATGGTCCAGGTGCACCAGGGAGACACCCGGCAATTCACTCACATCCTCGTCGACATTCTTAGGGATGGACAGGTCCAGAATGAGAAGGGGTTTTGTGAGGTGAAGGAGTGACTTTGAGATGGTGGGTTTATGGGCTCCTGTGGCCACAACAAGAATGTCTGTCTGGCGGATCTCGGCCTGGAGGTCGGAGTAATCCCTGACGAGCAAATTGAATTTACCGCCCACTTTCTCCGCCTTGTCCCTGGTTCTGTTAATCAGGGTGATATGATTATTCTCCGTATGCTTCAGCAGGTTCTCACAGGTATTCCTCCCTATCTTTCCGGTTCCGAACAAGAGGATGTTCTTTTCGGATATATCCGGGACGGTCTCCATGATATACTGTACCGAAGCAAAGGCGACCGAGGTAGCTCCGGAAGAGAGCTCGGTCTCGTTCTTGATCCGTTTGCTGGCCTGCAGAATGGAATTGATCAGGCGTTCCAGGAATGGGTTGGTCAACCCTTTTTCCTTGGAACGGGCAAAACCTTTTTTGATCTGGCTGATGATCTCGAAGTCTCCCAGGATCTGACTGTCCAGGCCGGTTCCCACGCGAAAAAGATGGTCGATGGCCTCGTAGTTCTTGTAGACATATCCCACTTCCTGGAACTCCTCAACACTGCCAAATGAATGGTCACATAACAACTTGATCAGCTGAAACGGGTGCTGGGCAAATCCGTGCAATTCTGTCCTGTTACAGGTAGCGGTGATCAGCAGGCCGTCTATACCGAGTTCGGCAGCCTCCATGAGGATCTTATCTTCTCCTTTCTCGTCAAGGCTGAATTTTCCCCTCAGGTCCGCATCGGCTTTTAGGTAACTCAAACCTACGGTGTAAAACGAATTATGCCTGGAGATATGGTAATTCTTCATCATAACAAAACAGCCACAAAAATAAGATGTGCCTGAAAGAGAAAATAACGCTAAAGGTACTATAAGTATCGTTTCAGGTTTTTTTCCGTGCAAGGGATGCGTTTATGCCGGAATACTAGTATTTTTGCCTTATTACAGGACGTTTTCAAGATCTTAATTTAGAAATATTCTAAATAATTACTCTGTATAATCTGGATTAATGGATAAAAAAAACATCGCTCAAGGTTCTTTTTTGGAAACCTATGTGGAACCCGGAATTCTGATGTTGAAATTTCAGAATGATTCTTCGCGTAAGCAACACTACAACAGGAAGATAGATCGGACATATCTGCAGCTCCATTTCTGTACCAAGGGGGGTGTAAAGTTTATTTTCAACCAGGGGAATTACGCTCTGGACGTACCTGCAGAACAGTCGCTCCTGCTCTTCAACACTCAAATAGACCTGCCTTTACATTGTGAGCTTCAACCGGGCTCCTGGATGATCTCCCTGGTGATGAGCATCAAGAAATTCCATTCTCTTTTTTCCCGTCAGGCGGAACAGATCCCTTTTTTGAGCGAGGAATTCAGGGAGAAAAAATACTACACCCAGGAGGCCATAACCCCCGCCATTGCCGTAGTGCTAAGTCAGCTGATGAATCAAAACATCCACCCCAACATATCCGACCTGTATCTGAAAGGCAAGGTATATGAACTGATAGCGCTCTGTTTCAACCGTGTCGATCCGGGGGTTGAAGAACAGTGTCCCTTCCTCGTAGATGAAGAAAATGTGAAACGCATCCGCAAGGCGAAGGATATCATCCTCGAGCGGATGGCTGAACCCCCTACACTTCAGGAATTATCAGAGGAGATCGGACTGAGTCTCAAAAAGCTCAAAGAGGGATTTAAACAGATCTATGGCGATTCTGTCTACAGTTTCCTGTTCGACCATAAAATGGAGACAGCTCGGAAAATGTTGGAATCCAATCAGTACAACGTCAATGAAGTAGGGCTCCGGGTAGGGTACAGTACCTCCAGCCATTTTATCGCTGCCTTCAAGAAGAAATACGGGACCACTCCGAAAAAATACCTGATGGCACAGTCTCAGTAGGCCGACCCGAAAAGTAGGCGGAAGGAAGTCTTTCCATTTTTAATATTGGTTCAAAATCCGGATATTTAGGGCACGACCTAGAATAAACAAACTACACATGAATCTCAACCAGGTAACAGTGCCGTCACTGGACTTGGCAAAGTCTGTCGCGTTCTACGAGAAGCTCGGACTGAAACTCATCGTGAAGGCTCTGCCGAACTACGCCCGTTTTGAATGTCCGGAAGGGGAAGCGACCTTTTCCATCCACCAGGTAGAGGCCCTGCCCGAGGGCGATGGGGTCATGGTCTATTTTGAATGCCGAAACCTGGATGATTACGTCAGGGAATTGGTGGAGAAGGGCATAGAATTCGACGAGATGCCCAATGATAAGAGATGGATCTGGCGGGAAGCCCGGTTGAGGGACCCGGATCTCAACCAGCTGGTCCTGTACTATGCCGGTAAGAATCGTAAAAATCCTCCCTGGAGGATTGTCTGATACTTCGCGTTCCCGTTCAGAATACCGGTCGGGCTACAATAACCCCCGTATTCTTCCTGATCTTTTTCAGGTAATCCACAAGAGGCAGATCTGAGATCTCCACTTCTCCTGAAGAAGAGGCATGTAAGAGGTGGATCCTGTTGTCCGGCATCCTGATGGCGAACCCAGTGTGGGTGACATCGAGTCCATCGATGGAGGTCGCCAGGGCGATGATATCCCCCGAGGCCAGCCTATGCTCATTTTCTTTCAGTACGTCAACAGGCAGAACACAGAGGGGTTCCTCACTGATCGATTCTTCGATCCTCTGCATTTCTTCAAAGTACTTCTCTTCTGCCAAAGCTGTATACAGATCGCGGTGGCCGGTCATAAAATCAAGGGTTCTCCGGATCTCTTTTCCGCCAAGTTCTGCCGTGATATCCCTGACCAGTCCTTTCTTTTGATTGTCTGTGATCCACTCCGTGAAGTAATGCAATCTGGAAGGGTACCCGTTCAGCATCCCATTGCGGTACCTGATTTTTTCCAGGGCATCCAGGAAGGCATCAAAAGCGAGAGTGCCTTTTCTGCGGATGAGCCCGAAAGCGAGGACATTCTCAACAAAGGTGGTACAATCCAGGCCCTGCAGGTCTACCACCAGAGATTCAGCAGGATTGCCTTCAAGGGTTTGGGCTACATAGGGCGTACCCAGGAAGGTTTTGCCGATGGAGATGAGTTCCTCTCCGAAAGAAGAATCCGGAACTCCCTGGATCTGCTCCAGCTTTTTCAGGACCGCCTCCTTATTGGCCGGGGTACAGCTGATCCCCTGGGCCTGTGCCCATCCACTGAGGAAAACGGCCATCATACATAAAATCCAATCCTTCATAGTCTGCTACAAAAGTAACTTTAATTTGTTTTGCCCCCTTCGTTTTAAGGATGTATAAAAGATAAGTGATGACACAACCCTCCGACCCGGAATTCTGGCGATTAAGTTGGCATTGGCCGAAAAAATATGCTTAATTGCGAGAATTTCAGGGATTGCCTATTATTACAACCTTCGAAATACCAGGGAAACAGACTGATGAAGAAAGCAGCCATTTCGATCTTTTCTATTTTTTATGGGATCTCAGCCCTTGGACAGGCCTTCTTTTCGGATGTGCTTACTGAGAAGGCAGACCAGGTAGTGAGATACGGGGATGTGGCCACTTTTCACGGTCCGGGGATCTCTTTTGCCGATTTCGACAATGATGGATGGGATGACATTTCCATCCCCGCCTCTACCACCCGCGATTTTCAATTCCTGAGGAATACCGGAGGTCAGTTTGAGGTTCAGACCCTGCCCATCAGCAGTGGAGGCCTGGAATCCCGCCAGGTAACCTGGGTGGATTTCGACAATGACGGGGACATGGATTTCTTTGCCAATAGCGATGAAGGCCAGTGCTGGTTATATAGGAACGATGGGAATGGTGCCTTTACCAATATCATCGGGAGTTCCGGGATTGCACCGGCACCGAGAACCTACTGGGGAAATTCCTGGGGGGATATAGACAATGACGGAGACCTCGACCTCTTCCTGATCGTTCGGGACAACGACTTTGTGGACCACAACCTGCTGTACCGAAATGAGGGTGGAGGGGTGTTTACCGATGTAACCGCAGCTGCTGGGTTATCCCTCGAGGCCCAGTTCACCCAGAGCGCCGCTTTTTTGGATTATGACCGGGATGGGTATCAGGATCTCTTCCTGGCCAATGACAAGGACGAATTGCCGAATACGCTTTACAGGAACCGGGGTGACGGCACCTTTATGGATGTGAGTATCGCGACGGGGATGGACTTGAAAATGGATGGGATGTCGGCCACCGTGGGGGATTATAACCATGACGGCTGGCTGGATATTTACGTGACCAATATCTATCCACCTGTTTTCACTACCAGCGTGCTGGGCAATGCCTTTCTGAGAAACAATGGGGATGGCACCTTCAGCAATATCGCCCAATCCAACGGTACCCGTTTCGACGGGTTTGCCTGGGGCGCAGTTTTTCTCGACGGGGAGAATGACCGGGACCTCGACCTGTATGTGGTGAGTCACCTCGACGGTTCGGACGGGAAACCTTCCTCAGCCTATTACGAGAACAATGGGAATGGGGGTTATACTGCATCGTCTACTTCAGGTTTCGCAGATGATATCAGAGCCAGTTATGGCAACGCCATAGGGGATATACAGAACGACGGCCGTCCCGATATTGCCGTGATCAATATCGGAGACCAGCCCATCAACCTTTGGGAAAACCAGTCGGCGTCCCAGAACAACTGGCTCAAGATCCAACTCGAAGGGACTCAGAGTAATCGAATGGGAGTCGGGTCTTTTATCAAGATAGGGATAGGGGCTGAAGCCCAGTACAGATACACTCTTTGCGGGGAAGGCTTTATCAGCCAGAACAGTCAGACCCAATTCGTTGGCCTGGGGGATGCCACCACGGTGGATTATATAGAAGTGACCTGGCTTAGCGGTATTACGGACCGATTCGAAAACATCGCTCCGAACCAAAAGGTAATCCTGGTGGAGGGGACCAACCCGGTGGAGCCCAGCGATGGAAATAACGGCGTGGGTACCCGGGCCGAGGAGTTTGCCCATCTCTCCGTCGCCAGGCAATGGAATGAGGCCCTGCTGGATGCCATTCGGACCGATTTTGCCAGGCCCACGGTCCATGCCCGGAACCTGTACCACAGTGCTTTGGCCATGTACGATGCCTGGGCGGTCTTTGACGACACGGCTGAGACTGTTTTTTTGGGAAAGACGGCGCATGGCTTCTCCTGTGAATTCAATGGGATCGATCCGCCGTCTGACCTGGAACAGGCAAGGGCCGAGATCACGAGTTTTGCGATATACAGATTGCTGACCTACCGATTTGGAGAATCGCCTGGGGTGACCTTTGCCATGCAGCGGTTTGACGAACTGATGGAAAGCCTGGGCTTTGATCCCTCCTTTACGAGTACTGACTACAGCAATGGATCTTATGCTGCCCTTGGGAATTACCTCGGGGCCAAGCTGATAGAGTTCGGGTACCAGGACGGGTCGAATGAGAAAGACGGTTACGGAAATGAATACTACCAGCCCGTCAATGAACCCCTTGCCCTGGATGAGTATGCCGACAATTACGACCTGGCCGATCCCAACAGGTGGCAACCCCTTGCCTTTGAAAGCTTTGTCGACCAGAGCGGGAATACAATCACCGGCAGTGTCCCGGAATTCCTGAGTCCGGAATGGGGGGAAGTAGTGCCTTTTGCCCTGAGGGAATCGGATCTTGAGATCCGGAACAATGGTTCCTTCAACAGTTATATATACGAAGATCCGGGTCTGCCCCCTCAGATACAGAATTCTGCCCAGGATGGGATTGAGGACCCCTACAAATGGCATTTTGCGCTGGTCGCCTCCTGGTCGTCCCATCTCGATCCCGCCGACCCAAGCCTTATCGACATTTCTCCTGCAAGCCTGGGCAACGCAGATATCAATACCTTCCCCACGAGTTTTGAGGAATACCAGTCGTTCTACGATTTCATGGAGGGAGGGGATACGGGAATGGGCCATTCGGTAAATCCTGCAACCGGACTCCCCTACGATCCCCAGCTGGTAAAACGAGCCGATTATGCCCGGGTACTGGCCGAGTTCTGGGCAGACGGACCGGATTCGGAAACACCTCCCGGACACTGGTTTACCATCCTGAATTATGTGAGCGACCATCCGGATACCGTGAAAAAGATTGAAGGGAAAGGCGATGTAGTGGATGAATGGGAATGGGATGTAAAGTGTTACCTGGCCCTGGGCGGGGCTATGCACGACGCGGCGATCAATACCTGGGGGATCAAGGGATATTACGACTATATCAGGCCGATCTCTGCCATTCGATACATGGCATCAAAAGGACAGAGTTCAGACCCTTCCCTCCCCGGATTCCATCCCCACGGCCTTCCCCTGATCCCAGGCCGGATTGAACTGATCCAGAGCGGTGACCCTCTGGCCGGAAGCAGTAATGAGAATGTGGGAAAGATCAAGGTCTACGCCTGGAAGGGCCCGGATGAGATACAGGATCCTACAGCTGATATTGCCGGGGTGGGATGGGTGCTGGGAACCCGCTGGTGGCCCTATCAGAGGCCGACATTTGTCACCCCTCCTTTTGCGGGCTACGTCTCCGGACATTCCACTTTTTCCAGGGCGGCCGCTGAGGTAATGACCAGGCTTACAGGGGATGCCTATTTCCCGGGAGGTATGGGTGTTTTTGATGTGGAACAGAACAATTTCCTGGTCTTTGAACAGGGTCCCAGTGAAGGGTTCAGCCTGCAATGGGCCACCTACCGGGATGCTTCAGATCAGACAAGCCTGTCGCGTATCTGGGGCGGTATCCATCCCCCCGTTGATGATATTCCCGGCCGGGTCATGGGGGAGAAGATAGGGAACCAGGCCTTTGACCTGGCCAGTGAATATTTCAATGGCCTCGTGAACATATCGACCGAGAATTTCCTCGTCAGGACTCTGGGTGAAAGTTGCCATGAAAGCAATGACGGCAGCATTAGGATCAGTGCCACGGATTATTACGACTACCGTCTTACTGTAAATGGACAGGAATACAGTTTTAACAGGGAGATCGTCATTCCGGATCTGGCACCGGGGACGTACACCCTTTGCCTCAGCGTGGAGAACTACCCTGATTTTGAACGTTGCTACGATCTCAGGATACAGGCTGTACCCGCCATGGAGGTCTCTTCCAAGCTGGAACAGGTAGGCCTTGCATTCAGGGCCAGCTTCGAAGTGACTGAAGGCACACCTCCCTTTACCCTGAAGAAGAACAATGAGGTGATAGGCAATTTTAGCACCTCCCGATTCAATATCCCGGTCGAGGATGGGGACCTTCTCACCATTAGCTCTGGTTTGCCCTGTGAAGGAGAATTTTCCAAAACCATTTCCATACCCACCGGGCTTATTGCCTACCCTAATCCCACAAGGGGGGAAATCACTATTCCATCGCTGGGGCAGCAGAGTAAGGTAGCGGTCTTTAACATGGCGGGGCAGCTGGTCAGGACCCTGGAAGGAAAACAAACCCTCTCTCTTGCAACCCTTGGTAAAGGGGTTTATTTCCTGGTGGTGCAGGACGGAAATATCAGGAAGCCCCTGAAGGTTGTTGTCCTCGACTGATTACAATACTCGAATTAATTTTGACCAAAGCTGATCTCCTGTAGAGAGATGACAGGTGACTGGCAGGGAATTAGCTATCTCTATGTCTACATAAAGAAAGTATTGGAAGTCACTGCTGGTCAGTTGAGGGACAAGTAGTATTTTTGAGGCGCTAAAAAATGTTGTTTTGAAAGGAGTATTACTAGTGAATCTGGGCTCGCCCGACAGCCCTACAGCGAAGGATGTCAAACCCTACCTGGATGAATTCCT
The DNA here is from genome assembly GCF_041567615.1 of Muriicola sp. GTDB lineage: Bacteria > Bacteroidota > Bacteroidia > Flavobacteriales > Flavobacteriaceae > Muriicola. The sequence goes on along the minus strand of NZ_JBFGBM010000003.1, from coordinate 17,683 downwards.
GATGGACGAACGCGTCATCGATGTAAACAAAATACTGAGGAATATCATCGTGAGGGGGATCATTCTGCAAACCCGTCCGAAGCGGTCTGCCAAAGCGTACAAGAAAATATGGTGGGAGGAAGGTTCTCCCCTGATTGTGATCTCTGAACGATTTGCAGAAAAAGTAAGGGCACAAACAGATCTCCCCGTTGCCCTGGGAATGCGGTACGGGAGTATGAGTATCAAAAAAGCACTGCAGGAACTGAAAGACAAGGGTGTCGACGAGGTCTTGCTGGTTCCTTTATATCCCCATTACGCCATGTCCTCATATGAGACCGTTGTGGTAAAAGCCCTGGAAGAACAGCAGAAGCATTTCCCGGAAATGAAGGTCACGACACTTCCGGCCTTCTATCACAATCCGGATTATATCAAGGTGCTCGCAGCCAGCATAGCGGAAGGTCTGGAGGATTTTGAATATGACCACGTACTGTTTTCCTACCACGGCATACCGGAACGACATATCCGGAAATCGGATCCCACCCGTTTTCACTGTAAGATTGACGGCAGTTGCTGTAAGGTGAATTCGGTGGCCCACCACACCTGTTACAGGCACCAGTGCTACAGGACTACGGACCTGGTCATGGAAGCCCTGGGGCTTCCCGCAGAGAAGGTCAGTTCCTCCTTCCAATCCCGTCTTGCCGGGGATCCATGGTTAAAACCCTATACGGATTATGAATTCGAGCGTTTAGCAAAAGAAGGGAAAAAGAGGCTGGCAGTCGTAACCCCGGCCTTTGTCAGTGACTGCCTTGAAACCCTGGAGGAGATCGCTATGGAAGGAAAAGAACAATTTGAAGAAGCCGGAGGGGAGCATTACATACATATCCCCTGTCTGAATGAACGGGACGACTGGGTGGCGCTTATGGCGACCTGGATACGCGACTGGCAGACTCAGCACATCCTTCCCGTCTGATGGCCAGGGTATCCGCAGAGGACCTGGGGACAGAACCCATCGGTAGGCTCCTGATCAAACAGGCGGTGCCTGCTTCTATCGGGATTCTCGTCATGTCCCTGAATATCCTTGTGGATACCATATTTGTCGGGAACTGGATCGGTTCCATTGCTATCGCAGCTATCAACGTGGTGTTGCCGGTATCCTTCTTTATCGCGGCCCTGGGAATGGCCATTGGGATAGGGGGAAGCAGTATCATTTCGAGGGCACTCGGGGCAAATGATCCCGAAAAAGCACTTAGGACCTTTGGTAACCAGATCACCCTTACCCTCCTCGTCACCATCACCATGGTGGGCTTTGGCCTCTATTTTGCCAATGACCTGATCCCGGCCTTCGGGGGTAAAGGAGGCATTTTCGAGCCGGCAAAGATCTACTATACCATCGTCCTGTACGGCGTGCCTTTTCTCGCCCTGTGTATGATGGGGAATACCGTGATCAGGGCTGAGGGGAAACCCAAATTTGCGATGATTGCCATGATCATCCCATCAGTCGGGAACCTGCTGATGGATTACGTCTTCATTTACATTTTCGACTGGGGTATGGAAGGGGCGGCCTGGGCAACCACCGGGGGCTATCTCCTTTGCTTTGCCTACATTTTGTATTTCTTCCTCTCCCGGAATTCAGAACTCAAGATCAACCCGACTCATTTTGGGCTTCATTTGCCTATTCTCAGGGAGATCGGCTCCCTCGGATTCGTGACCCTCTCCCGCCAGGCGGTGACCAGCGTCACTTACCTGCTGATGAACAATATACTTTTCGACCTCGGGGGCGAACCCATGGTGGCCGTTTATGCCATCATCGGGCGTATGCTGATGTTCGCCCTTTTCCCTGTTTTCGGGGTGACACAGGGATTCCTGCCTATCGCCGGATACAATTACGGGGCCAGGAAATACGAGCGGGTTCGGGAATCCATCAATACAGCCATCACTTATGCGGCCGTGGTGGCAACGGTCGTTTTTATCGGGCTGATGGTCTTTCCTGCGGAGATCACAGGTCTCTTCCTCAGCCACAGGGCGGATATGTCGGCAGCGGAAATCGCCAGCAATATCTTTGTTCTGGAGAATACACCATCGGCCATGCGCTGGGTCTTTGCGGCAACCCCTATTATTGCCATACAGTTGATCGGGGCAGCTTATTTCCAGGCCGTAGGAAAGGCTGTGCCCGCCCTGCTGCTGACCCTGACCCGGCAGGGATTCTTCTTTATCCCGCTTATCCTGATCTTGCCCCTTTATATGGGAGAATTGGGGGTATGGTTGTCCTTTCCCATCGCCGATACCCTTTCTACGCTAGTTACCGGCCTGTTCCTTCACAGGGAGATCAAAACTTCTCTTAGAAGCAACGGGAATCCCGATTAAAGTCCTATCCCCCCTTTTTTTATTACTTCTTTTCTGCAAGGGTCATTCACTTTCCCATACTACTTTGCCCTCATTGCGAAGCGCGTCGTAAGTCTAATGAGAAGTTGAATTTAAAATGAAGAAGAATGACACACATGCAAAAAATTCGGTTTTGGTTGAGGCGACTCGGCAGGGGATGGATCGCTCTTACTACGGTAAAACTAATGTTGATTGCCGGGGCGCTCTTGCTGGAGGCCTGCCAGTCTCAGGAGGAGCATTACGAAGTTTCGGAAGTTGGCACTGCCCTTGATTCATTTGAATCCCTGGTCAGGACGGCCACCCCCGAGATCAGAAGATTAGGGGAGGAATACCCGTATATGCTGGATGCAAAAATGGGCGAGGAGAACCAAAAGGATATGATTTTGGAACGGGAAACCAGAAGGATCCTGTCTCCTTTGGTACATGGAACTAAGGATCTGTTGAGCCTGTATGGGGTAGATGAATATTACCTGCGGAAGGAGTTTGGCAATGCGGATGATCCCAGGATAGCCCTGGTCGGACTTATGATTTTGGTCGCGGAACGCCAGGATAGAGGTGAGGTTGCGGTCAATTTTGCCAGGGCCTTTGGAACCCTCAGTTTTGCCCAGGACGAAACAACGCTTTCTGAAGCCAATAAGGACTGGGTAGACTGCCTCATCATTGCTGTGGGGATTGACGCAGCAGTTGAATTTTTAAAAGGAAACGTAACCGAGACCATTGCCAAGAAGGCCATACGGAAGATTGCCACAAGGACCCTCGGCTGGGTGGGGGCAGCCATAGCGGTTTATGAATTTGGGAGTTGTATGGGATGGTATTAAACTGGAGATATGAGAAATTACAAATTGACATTGCCGAGGACTATTCTGTTCTCCATTCTACTGCTGGGAGGCATCTATTATTTTGTAAAAAATGGATTTAGTGCGATGGCTGCCTATGAAATTGTGCTGAGCGCCGTACTCATGGTGATCTTACTGGCCCTGATACTGCTTAAAATGTTAGGGTCAGGAGATAGCGGACCCTGAAAATGAGTCTGTATTAAGTGAAGAAAAGCTTCTGGATCGCATCCTGAAGCTTTTTCAGTATGTAATAAGGGTGGGTAAATCAATGGGCCAACCTCTGTTTTTTCATCTTTTAACCTTTAGCTGGATTCCGATTTTTCTATGAATAAATGTTCTATTTTTACTATGGAATAAACAAAACCCAATAGAAACTATGAAAAAAACGCTTATTCTTTTAGTTGCCTTAGTAGCCTATGGAACCAACGCCAGTGCACAAAGTGTCACTTTCGGTGTGAAAGCGGGAGCTAACTTCTCTAACCTCAAGGTGATATTCGATGGTGAAGGCGCTTCCCCTGACGGTGCTACAAGCCTGTATGTCGGTGGTCTTGTCGATGTAGGGATCACAGACAAGGTTCACTTCCAGCCCGAACTGTTGTATTCCATTGAAGGAGCCGAGGACGCCGAGGTAAGTTTTGTAAACGTGCCCCTGATGTTGAAATACTACCTAGTGGAAGGTTTTAATATCCAGGCAGGACCACAAATAGGTATTCTGGCAGATGCAGAAGACGGAACAGATGGGTTAAAAGGAACCAACTTCGGGCTGAACTTCGGTGCGGCTTTTGAAGTGATTGGCGGTTTCTTTGCCGATGCCCGCTATAACCTGGGAGTTGCCAATATCGCAGAAGAAGAGCCCGGTTTCGAAGACGTGAAATTGAGAACTAAAGGCTTCCAGTTAGGAATCGGTTACAGATTTTAGTGCGAAGCGTCAAGAAGTGATAAACAGGAGTTTCAACTCCTGTTTTTTTTTGTTCAGGTTAGAATGAGAGGTTCAAACCTACGCTCACATCGTGGAATAAAGTACTGATGGGCACCACCGGACTTGGGTCATAGATGTTTTGGTATAACAGAGATAAACCAATATTCCGGGTGAAACTGTAAGTGATCTCCGAACTGCTCGCCAGGCGGTAATTTGAAAAAAAATCACCTAATGCCGGTTGATAGTAACCGCTGATATCGACCCTGAACTGTTCATTGAGCTTTCTCTTGTAGTTGACGTACGTATTAGCTCTTATTTTTTCTACTTCAATCGGTTTTGGATCTGCTGGGATTAAAGCAGGGTCGGCGGTCCCGGAATAGGTCCACCTTTCAAATTCGTAAGAAGGGCCCAGACCTGCAAACAATCCTTCCTGTGCACTGATAACAATAGGAATCCTCGCGTTGGCACCCAAACTGTATTTTATGCGCAATCCCCGTATCTGTTGCCAGAGAAGAAGGCCATAGGATTCCAGCGAAATGACCTTCTGGACGGGACTTCTATGCTCCAGGTAAACGAACCCGCCAGACAAAATATCCTCATCCCCAAATCGGGAATACTCCAGTTTGTTTGCAATGGTGAAGGCCTGTCGATTTATCCGAAAGGTTATGTCTGCAGTATTCTCTACTTCGAAAAACTTTTGCTTGACATTCCGGTATCTGAAACTCGGAATAAATGAACCCTTGATGGTCTTCGTTGAATCCAGAATCACATTGAAGTTTTCGGTATGGAGCACCTGACACCTTGAAATTCCGGGAAAACCGAGAGACAACATCAAACAGATGACGAACAGATATTTCATGTTGACTGTATTAGTAGTTTGAATAAAGGTATACAAATAGTACAGATGGAAATCCATCTCCTGCAACTCCTGTTCAAATTATTTAAGAGTCGATGTGAATAAGCGTACCTCCTTGATCAAAAGCACAAATGCCATATCGTTTACCAATAGAAATTTCACGTTTTTCCTTTACGCCTTTTTTGGTACATTTAGCGATTACGAACTCGAACACTAACAAAAATGAAGCTTAACTTTCGTCTACTTTTACTTTTCGTTTCTTTACTATTTATCGTGATTTCGGTAAACGCCCAAAGGCGTTCAAAAACACAGATCTCTGATCCCTACCCCGAGTCTTTGTATTCCAGCCTGGAGTACCGGCTGGTAGGCCCATTTCGCGGGGGTAGATCAGCAGCCGTGACAGGGGTACCCGGTCAGCCCAACCTGTTTTATTTCGGAGCTACAGGGGGTGGTGTCTGGAAAACCACAGATGGAGGAAGGACATGGGAAAATATCTCTGACGGCTTCTTCGGAGGCAGCATAGGTGCCGTTGAGGTGGCCAAAAGCGATCCCAATGTAATCTACGTTGGGGGAGGTGAAAAAACCCTCAGGGGGAATGTCTCCTCCGGATATGGCGTCTGGAAATCTGTAGATGCTGGAAAGACCTGGCGTTCTGTAGGCCTGGAGAAGAGTCGGCACGTTCCCCGGATCCGCATCCACCCCGACAACCCGGACATCGTCTATGCCGCCGTTCTCGGAGATATCTATAAGCCTTCACAAGACAGGGGGGTATACAAAAGCACGGATGGAGGCACTACATGGAAAAAGATCCTGTACGCCAATGAACAGGCGGGTGCGGTAGACCTTATTCTGGATCCCACAAACCCAAGGATCTTATATGCTTCAACATGGCGCGCACAGCGAACCCCGTACAGCCTTAGCAGCGGAGGGGAAGGTTCAGCCCTCTGGAAGAGTACTGACAGCGGGGAGACCTGGACAGAGATTTCGAGCAATGAAGGTTTCCCTAAGGATACTTTGGGGATCATAGGTGTTGCCGTATCCCCGGTAAATCCTGACAGAATATGGGCCATTGTAGAAAACAAGGATAAGGGTGGTTTGTACCGGTCGGAAGACGGGGGGAAGAAGTGGAGTCAGGTGAATTCTGAACGTAAACTCAGGCAAAGGGCCTGGTATTATACCCGGGTCTACGCCGATACTGAGGATGAAGACATGGTATATGTCCTGAATGTGCGTTATCACAGGTCGACCGACGGAGGGAAGACCTTCGAAACCTTCAATGCCCCGCATGGGGACCACCACGACCTTTGGATCGCCCCGGAAAATCCAAAAAGGATGATCATTGGAGACGATGGAGGCGCACAGATCTCCTATGACGGCGGACTCACCTGGAGTACCTATTACAACCAGCCCACTGCGCAGTTCTACCGGGTGACCACAGATAACGCTTTTCCCTACAGGATCTATGCAGCCCAGCAGGATAACTCTACCATTCGCATCAAACACCGAAGTGATGGCAGGACCATAGGAGATGATGACTGGGAATCCACAGCAGGGGGTGAATCTGCTCACCTGGCTATTGACCCTACCGACAATGATATTGTTTACGGAGGTAGCTATGGGGGCTTTCTGACCCGTGTCAACCACAAATCGAATACCAGGAGAGGCATCAACGTCTGGCCGGATAATCCCATGGGATACGGAGCAGAGGGGATGAAATATCGTTTTCAATGGAATTTTCCCATCATCTTCAGCAAACACGACCCAAAGAAATTATACACCTTTTCCAACCACGTCCACCTGAGCACAGATGAGGGACAAAGCTGGAAACTCCTCAGCGGGGATCTCACGCGAAACGATCCGGATAAACTGGTCTCCAGCGGTGGACCTATCACCCAGGACAATACAGGGGTGGAATATTACTGCACCATTTTTGCCGCCAATGAGAGTCCGCTTAAGGAAGGCCTCTTGTGGGTTGGGAGCGATGATGGCCTTATCCACATCTCTAGAGACGGGGGCGAGAATTGGGAAAATGTGACCCCTTCAAACATGCCCGAATGGTCCATGGTAAACAGCATTGAACCTTCGGCATTTGAAGAAGGCACCTGTTATGTGGCCGCAACGAGATACAAACTGGGAGACTTTCAGCCATACCTCTACAAGACCACCGATTACGGAAAAACCTGGCAAAAGATCACTTCCGGAATAGACAATGAACATTTTACAAGGGTGGTTAGGGAAGATCCCAAAAGGAAAGGGTTGCTGTATGCCGGTACGGAAACGGGCATGTATATATCTTTCAATGACGGCAGAAGCTGGAAGCCCTTCCAGCTGAACCTGCCCATTGTTCCCATCACAGACCTTGCCGTAAAGGAGAACAACCTCGTGGTGGCCACCCAGGGCAGGAGTTTGTGGATCATCGATGACCTGACGGTCCTGCACCAGCTCGATGAAGGGGCTTCCGGTGAAGCGGCGATCCTCTTTAAGCCCAAGGATGCATACAGGACCAAAGGAGGAACAACCAGGACGCCTTCTAAAACAGAAGGGCAGAACCACCCGAATGGGGTGGTCACACATTTCTACCTCAAGGAGTTCAAAGAGAAGGACAGTGTGGCCCTCACCTATACTACTATGGCCGGAGATACCCTTGCCACTTACAGTTCCCATGCAAAGGAGAACGACAGGAAACTAAAGGTGAAATCCGGGGGGAATACCCATGTATGGGATACCCGGGGTAAGGGGGCCCAGGACTTCGAAGGCATGATCCTGTGGTGGGCCAATCTCGACGGACCAAAAGCTGTTCCGGGGACATACCGGGTACACCTCACGGTCAATGGCCAGACCCAATCTAAGCCATTCACCATCCTGCCTGATCCAAGGGCTGAGGTCACGGTTGCCCAAATGCAGCAGCAATACGATTTTATCTCAGACATCAACAGTACCGTAGACAGGGCTCATGGGTCCATCAAAAAGATCCGGAAGATCAAGGAACAACTCGATTCCTTTACGACCCAGTATAAGGGTAATGAGGCCACCAGAGAACTGGTGGATAAAGCGATAGCGATGAAGGCAGACCTGGAGGCTGTGGAAAAAGCATTGTACCAGACTCAGAACAGGAGTGGGCAGGATCCCCTGAATTTTCCGATCAAACTGACCAACAAGCTGGCTCATTTGAACAGCCTGGTTTCCATCGATGACTTCCATCCGACAACCCAGGATATCATGGTGAAAAATGAACTCACCGCTGAGATCGAGAAACAGCTGTCCCAGTTCGACAAGGTGGTCACAGAGGAGATCCGATCGTTCAATGAATCTTTCAACATTCTCAAACTGAATTATCTATTTGTAGAAGAATAGCATTTCGATCCGATAAGGCCCACGATTAAAACGTGGGCCTTTCGGTATTCCTGAGATAAAATATCGCATCATTTATAACATCCCATATGAGATCAATCAAGATTTTCCTCCTGTTCTGTGCCCTCAGTGGCAGTGCATTCGCCCAAACGGCAGAAACGTATTTCAAGCCTTTGAAATATCGAAATATCGGTCCATTCCGCGGGGGACGCTCCGTGTCTGCAACAGGGGTAGTGGGAGACCCATTGACCTATTACATGGGGACTACCGGAGGCGGTCTTTGGAAGACCACAGATGCTGGAGTAAGCTGGAAAAACATTTCTGACGGCTTTTTCGAGATGGGCTCTGTAGGGGCTGTGGCTGTTTCCGCATCAAATCCCAATATCGTGTATTGCGGGATGGGGGAACACGCCGTCAGGGGAGTTATGACCTCATACGGGGACGGGATGTACAAATCGACTGATGCTGGGCGGACCTGGAAAAAGATCGGCCTCGAGAAGACACAACATATTGCACGCATCCTTATCCACCCCACCGATCCTGACATCGTTTACGTGGCCGCCCAGGGGGCATTATACGGTCCAACAAAAGATAGGGGGATCTACAAGAGTACCGATGGAGGGGCTACCTGGAGGCAGGTCCTGTTCGTGAATGACCTCACCGGGTGTAATGAACTCTCTATGGTCTGGTCTACCCCAGAGGTGATGTACGCGAGTATGTGGCACCACCAGAGAACGCCGGACAAGGTGATAAGCGGGGGTGAAGGCAGTGGCTTGTATAAATCGACAGACGGAGGGGAAAGCTGGGAAAAGATCCACAACGGGCTACCTGAGGAAAAAGGCAAAATGGCCATTGCGGTCAGCCAGGCGAATCCTCAGAAAGTATTTGCGCTCATCGAAAGTGATTCCAATAAGGACCTGGGCGGACTCTTTGTTTCACGCGATGCCGGGGCATCCTGGAAGATGATTAGCGGGGATAACAGGCTGGTACAGCGGGCCTGGTATTATATTGAAGTATTCCCCGATCCAAATAATGAGCAGGTGGTCTATGTCATGAGTGCTCAGGCATTGAGGTCCATAGATGGTGGCAAAACCTGGGAAGAAATCGAAGGGAAACACGGAGACTACCACGACCTCTGGATCAACCCATCGGATTCCAGGAATATGATCATCGCAGACGATGGGGGCGCGGCCATCACCTTTGATTACGGCAAGAGCTGGTCTTCTTTAGACCATATGCCCACGGCCCAAATTTACAGGGTCAATGCAGACAGGCTCTTTCCCTACAACCTCTACGGAGGGCAGCAGGACAATACTTCGGTCAGAATCGCACACCTTGCCCTGTCGGCAGGAAACATCCGTGAAAGGGACTGGTCTTACTCTGCGGGAGGGGAAAGTGCCTTTCTCGCCTTCGATCCGGACAATCCCAGATATGTGATGGGAGGAAGTTACCTTGGATACATAGACTTGCTCGACAATGAGACTGGAGGAAGCACCAAAGTAATGGCCGCACCCATCCAATACCTCGGTAGGGCAGCCCGGGATATGAAATACCTGTTTAACTGGAATGCACCCATTATACGTTCTCAGCACGAGGCCAACACCTTCTTTCACTGTGCCCAGCTCGTACTCAGGACCCGGGATATGGGGGTTACCTGGGAGGAAATATCCCCAGACCTCACACGGAACATAGACGAAAAACAAGGAAAAGGTGGCGGGCCATACACCGTAGAAGCCGTGGGAGCTGAAAACTACGGGACAATCGCGTACATGGCAGAATCTCCTCACCAAAAGGGGGTGTACTGGACAGGGAGCGATGACGGCCTGGTTTACCTGAGCCGGGATGGTGGAGAGAATTGGGAGAATGTCACGCCCAAAGGCCTGAAGGAATGCCTGATCAATGCTATAGAAGTGTCGCCCCATAACCCCGGAACAGCTTATATTGCTACGACCCGTTATAAGTTCAATGACCATGCTCCGGCTCTTTTCAGGACGGATAATTACGGGAAGTCATGGACAAACATAAGTAGTGGGATTCCTTATGGTTCTTTCACCCGTGTGGTCAGGGAAGATAAATCCCGCAAAGGACTATTGTATGCAGGGACCGAAAAAGGCATCTATGTTTCCTGGAACAATGGCACTTCATGGGAGCCCTTGCAGCTAAACCTGCCAAAAGCACCTGTGACGGACCTAATGGTGCATCAGGGGGATCTGCTGGTGGCTACTTCAGGGCGGTCTTTCTGGATTTTAGACGACCTGGGTGCTCTCAGCCAGTACGAGGCAGAAAAGCCTGGATTCAGGATCTTACGCCCTGAGGATGCCCTGAATGCCTCCTGGAGCAGCCCTCTGAACGGAGATGCAAAAGATTTTGATGGGACTCACCCCCTTTATGGTGTAAACCCGGCCAACGGAATGGTAATCTATTATGAGTTGGCTGATCCCGACGACCAGATGCCGCTTACCATGGAGATCAGAAATGCACAGGGCAGGCTTATACGTACCTTTACTTCGGAGAAAGACACTACTTATCAGGAACATAACGGAGGGGGACCGCCCCCTAAGCCTGTATTGCCAAAAGAAAAGGGGCTGAACAGGTTTGTATGGGACCTTAACCACCCGATCCTGGAGGGTATACCCAGGGTGTATATGGAAGCAGGGTTTACCGGTCACAGGGCTTCTCCGGGGAGTTATGAAATTCGTCTGAGTATGGGGAATGCTACTACCGTCACAAAAGGGAATATTCTGCCTACTCCAGGTTTTGGGGTCACGTCCGAAGAGTATGCTGAATACGACAGGTTCATGACTGCCATGGAGACAGAACTCAATGCGATGCACCGGATGGTGAACCGACTTTTCAGGGTCCAGGCCCAGTTGCGCAACCTTTTGTCGGACATGGAAGATGGCTCGCTCAGGGAATCGGGAAAACAGCTGCTGGCAGAGCTCGTGGCGTGGGATGAGGACATGATCCAGAGGAAATCCCAGGCCTATGACGATGTGGAGAACTTTCCCAATAAATTTACGGCAGAGTACATCTTCCTGATCAACATGACCAACAGCGAGATCCCCAGGGTCAACCAGGGATCAAGGGATAGGAAAGAAGAACTGGATGCCCAGTGGATACGTTTGAGAGAAAGGGCAGAGCAGATCATCGAAAAATCTATTCCTGCCTATAACAAGGAGTTATGGGATAGCGGGATAGGAGCTATTCAAGTGAATTAAAGCAAATGGAATATTACAACTATATCAAATCACTTCACCTGATCTTTGTCGTCACCTGGTTCGCAGGGCTGTTCTATATCCCCAGGCTGTTTGTATATCACATTGAAGCCACTGAGAAGCCCGAACCGGACAGGGCTATCCTTACCTATCAACTGAAGCTGATGACGAAAAGGCTGTGGTATATCATCACCTGGCCATCGGCAATTTTGTGTACCCTCTTTGCCATATGGTTGCTGCTTCTGATGCCTTCCTGGCTCAGCCAGCCATGGATGCATGTTAAATTGCTTTTTGTCGTCCTGTTGATCGTCTATCACCTCAAGACCCATCAAATGTATCTGCAGCTACAGAGGGATGAAATCCGTTATTCATCCCATTTTATGAGGATATGGAATGAAGGGGCCACCATCGTCTTGTTTGCCGTGACCTTTTTAGTCGTTCTCAAGAGCGCATTCGACTGGATCTTCGGAGTAGCGGGTATTATTGTCCTTGGAGTGCTGCTGATGCTTGGCATCCGCCTGTATAAACGGATCCAGGAAAAGAACCCGGAAGCCTGAAGGAGCTGTTTTAAAAGAAAGGAGGATGAGAAGGGATCCAGCACGGGCGGCATACTTTGGACCGATTATTGCTATCTTTAAGGTCAAATTAAGGCGTCTTGTTCAAGAAGTTCTCCCTCAGGTCCAGGATATTTGTTACCATGATCTTACTGGTGTTGATCGCTTCGGTGCTGATCGCCGGGGTGACTATCTATCAATACCGTGAGCAGTCCAGAGACTACCACCAGGAACGCCTGGAAAGAAAGGAGGAACAGGTAAAGCAAAGCATCTCCTACACCTTGCAGGCAACGACCTATCCGGTCATTACCGAAAATCTGGGATTGATTTTCAAAGATGAGATCTACCGTATCGCGGATGTACAAAACGTGAATTTCAATATCTACGACCTCGAGGGGCAACTCATCAAGAGCTCCAGACCCAAATTCTACAATGATTCCATTTCGGAATGCCTGAGCGCAGAAGTCCTGAATGCGCTAAAGGAAAGCCCCGATAAAAGGTTGGTTGAGGACAATCTGGCAGCGGGAAATAAATTCCAGGCCTCTTATACCTACATTACGGACCCGAAGTTCAAGCCCATCGGCATCCTGAACCTGCCTTATTACGAAGACAATTCCTTTAATAGCATGGAGTTGAGGGAATTCCTTTTCCGCCTTGGGGGGGTTTACCTGCTCATGTTCTTCATTGCTATCGTGCTCGCCTATTTTATTTCCAAATACATCACCAGATCCCTGGCGACCATTTCGGAAAAATTACACCAGACGAACATCGCCAAACGAAATGAAAAGATCTTTGTCAAGAATCCGAGTGAAGAGATCGTCAAGCTGATCGACTCATACAACAGCATGATAGACCAGTTAGAGCAAAGTGCGGTAAAGCTGGCCAGGAGCGAAAGGGAGCAGGCCTGGAGGGAGATGGCGAAACAGGTGGCGCACGAGATCAAGAATCCGCTTACTCCCATGCGACTCTCGGTTCAGAGTTTTCAGCGGAAATTTAATCCGGCAGATCCGGACGCGAGCAAAAAGATCGAAGAGTTCTCCCATACGCTTATTCAGCAGATCGATATGATGAGCAGTATTGCGGCGGCATTTTCGAATTTTGCCGAGATGCCCGCCCAGCAGAATGAGACCCTGAATGTGGTCAAGACCGTAAAACTGGCCCTCGACATCTTTAACGAGAATTACATCCATTTTATCTCTGAGGAAGAGGAAATAATTGCGAAATTAGACCGTACCCAATTGATCCGGGTCGTCACCAACCTGGTGAAAAATGCGATACAGGCGGTGCCTGATGTCCCTTCACCCAGGATCCTGGTGTCTGTAGTCTCGGAAGGTGACTATGTAAAGATCTCGGTGGCCGACAATGGCATCGGCATCCCGGATGATGTGAAGGAAAAGGTCTTTGAACCCAAGTTCACGACCAAGTCGAGCGGTATGGGGCTTGGACTGGGGATGGTTAAGACCATCGTAGAGACCTATAAGGGAACTATTTCCCTGACTTCCCAGCCGGGTAAAGGCACGGTGTTTACTGTTCTGCTCCCAAAAGCAAATAAAACCCCATAATTATGGAATACAATAACATCCTTGTTTCAATAGAAGACGACCTGGCGATCGTGACGATCAACAGGCCTAAAAAACTCAATGCCCTCAATACGGCCACCATCAAAGAACTACACCTGGCCTTTAAAGCACTGCAGAAGAACAATAAAGTACGGGTGATCATCCTTACCGGGTCGGGGGAAAAGGCTTTCGTGGCCGGAGCCGATATCTCAGAGTTCGCCCATTTTGATACAAAGCAGGGAGGACAGTTGGCGGCCCAGGGACAGGAGTTGCTTTTTGATTTTGTCGAAAACCTTCATAAACCCGTGATTGCCGCCATCAATGGATTTGCCCTGGGGGGAGGACTGGAACTGGCCATGTCCTGCCACTTCAGGATCGCAAGCCATAACGCCAGGATGGGACTGCCCGAGGTTTCCCTGGGGGTCATCCCCGGATATGGGGGAACACAGCGGTTGCCTCAGCTCGTAGGCAAGGGCCGAGCGATGGAAATGATCATGACAGGGGGTATGATTGATGTGGAAAGAGCCATAGAATTTGGCCTTGTCAATCACATCACTTCCTCTGAGGAACTGCTAGATTTCTGCAAGAACATCGCGAAAAAGATCGCAAAAAATTCACCAGCGGCTATCAGTCAGGCAATAAAAGCCGTAAATGCAGGTTTTAAAAATGATGTTCACGGCTTTGAAGTAGAGATCAATGCCTTTGGACAATGCTTTGGCACCGACGATTTCAAAGAGGGTACCACGGCATTCCTTGAAAAGAGAAAAGCTTCTTTTCAGGGGTCCTGAAGACATCATCTTTAATTCTCTCGTATGCTAAAAAAGATCCTGCTTTTCGGGCTGCTATGTCTTGGAATCCTTGGGAGGGCACAGGAATACCCTATAGATTATACCTTCGGAGAAAGATATAACGATCGGTATAAATATTCCAATCTCCTGGCCATAGAAGATGATGGCAAAGGGGGCAGCATCCTCGTAAGAGCCTATTACACCGGACTTATCCTGAAACCCAAGGGGTATCTCATCGAACATTATGACGAGAACCTGCAGTTGATCTCCGAGTATAATTACAAACTTAAAGACGGGGAATTCGTCGATGGTTATTTCAGGAACGGACAGCTTTACCTCCTCTTCCTGGATTACAATATAGAGGCAGAGGCCTATGAATATTGGGTACACAGAAGTCCGATAGAACCCTTTTCTTTTACCAGCGAAAAGCTTCTGTCCTTTGTTTCGGCCCCTGTCAGACAGCCCCTGGATAAGAATTATTACAACAGGAATTTCAATTCGGGTTTCACCACCACGGTCTTATTTCCCGAGAACAGGAATTCATTTATCATCAGTACCCATTACAAAAAAGGGAAGAACAACAGGCATGAGATTTATCTCTTTTCCTCCAACCTGAAACAGGTGATGTACCAGGACTTTTCCTCAGAAATTGAGGAGAAGAACTACGCTTTTGAACGTGTGGAAGTTTCCAATGATCTGAGCCGGGTGTTTATCATTGGGAAAGCCTACTTCAAAAAAAGAAGGTTTACGGCCCTGGAACGAAAATTCCAGTACGAACTCATACGCCTGACCCCTTCTGGGATCACAAACCTCACCTTCGATTCTGAAGGGAAATATTCGGAATCCCTGACCCCGCTTTTCAATCAGGGCAACCTGATCTGTGTCGGATTCTACGCAGACCGAAAGGACAATCGATACAACGGCCTGGCCTATTTCAGGGTAGATCCGTCATCGATGGAGATCGAGGTGAAAAAGTACAATCCCTTTACGGAACAATTCATGTACGATAAATTCGGGCAGGAATACGACAAGGAAATACAGAACCTGGTTTTTAAAAGCGCCGTTGTCACTCCGGATAACCATATCCTTTTCAATGCAGAGGAATATTTTGTCACCCAGAGTGTTCAGGCCAACTCCAGTGGAGGAAGGATACGGGTAGAGAGATATCACCACAATGACATCGTGAGCGCCAAACTCGACCCGGACGGAAATACGGTATGGGCGAGGAATATCAATAAATCTGAAGTGACGCAGGGAGACGGGGCATACACATCTTATAGTGCCCTGACAAGGAATGGGAAAACCTATTTCTTTATCAGCACAGCTGCTGATAACCCCCAGGTGCTGAACAAGGAACGTATCATCTTTAAACAGGGACTGAGCCGAAACAGGAATGTCTTTGTCATACAGCTGGATGAGCTGGGACAAATGAGCTACGAAAAGATCATTGATTCCAAAGATGCACGCCTTCCCCTGATGGTATCCAGTCCCCTGATAGACGCCCCTGAAGGAAAAATACTATTCTACGCCAAGAGGGGTACCAAAAAACAGCTGGTAAACGTCGCCATCCATTAAGAATACAGTTCTTCATGTTTTGGAAAATATCCATATATTTGGATATAATCCATTGTTATGAAAAAGGATTACCTCAAAGGCAGGGGTGCTCAGCACAATTCACATAACAAATTCGAAAAACTTCATTCGGAGTGGAGGGATGATTTCCTGGAATATTGCCTGAAACAAGGGGAATTGGCAGACACCAATAAAACGACCTACATCCCTGTGTTTCCCAAGTCTATTGTAAACAAGGTGACCAGTCCGGATGTGGGCATGTCCTATTCCATGAATCCCTATCAGGGATGCGAACACGGGTGCATCTACTGCTATGCCCGAAATACCCATGAATTCTGGGGGTACAGTGCAGGGCTGGATTTTGAACGAAAAATACTCATCAAGGAAAACGCCCCTGACCTCCTGGAAGTAAAATTGAAAAGCCGTTCCTGGAAGGCGGAGACCATTGTGCTTTCCGGGAATACGGATTGTTATCAGCCGGCAGAGAAGAAATACAGGATCACAAGGGCCTGCCTGGAACTATTTCTCAAATACCGGCACCCGGTGGGGATCATCACTAAAAATGCCCTGGTGTTGAGAGACCTGGACCTGATGAAGGAGCTAAACGCCCATGGTTTGATAGGGGTCAACATATCCGTCACCTCCCTGAGGGAAGAGACGAGGCGCCTGCTTGAGCCCAGGACGGCAACCATAGGAAGGCGGCTGAATACTATTAAAGTGCTTTCAGAAAACGGTATCCCGGTAAACGCCATGCTGGCCCCGCTTATCCCGGGGATCAACAGCAATGAACTGATGGCCCTCGCCAAAACGGTCTCTGATCACGGCGCCCTTTCCTTTGCCTTTACCGTAGTTCGCCTCAATGGCGCCATCGGGATACTTTTCACGGACTGGATCAGGAAAACCATGCCGGACAGGGCCGACAAGGTTTTGAGCCAGATTGAGAGCTGCCACGGGGGTCAGTTGTCAGACAGCAGATTCGGGATAAGGAACAAGGGCGAGGGCCCGCTGGCAGTTCATCTGCACCAGGTGGCCCGCATCGCCAAACAGAAGTATTTTAAGGGGAGGAAATTTCCCAAACTCAACACGGAGCTACATCAGAGCTATAAACAGGGACAGCTGAGGTTATTTTAATTCCCAGCCTTTTCTGTAATATCCTTTTACCCATTCATTAGCTTTTTCCCAGTTGGTCACCCGCATAGCTTCCCCGTCCCACATCAATTTCTTTCTTCCTGGTCTTATGATGGAAGGCCTGCGACCCGGTTCTTCCGGAGGTACTATTTCCTTGTATTGAAATCCTTTTATCGCGAGGTTACCCATTAATACGGCTTCGGTAAGCGGACCTGAACGTTCAAAGGCGGAGGAGGTTTCCTTGCCTTCCAGACAACCTTCCACCCAGTTTCTCTGGTGTCCTCCTGTACTGCCTTCCACCCTCGGCAATGTTGGGGCCGGGGGAGAAAACAGGCCCATCATTTCAGAAGGCAGCAGTCGCGCATTCCGGGAATACACGTCACAGACCAAAATGCCTTTTGTGCCGTAGAAAACCGTACCTCCTCCGGTATCCCCAATGGTCTCACCGTCTTTAAGTTCGTCCGGAAGGTCGGGCATGATACCCCCATCGTACCAGTTGAGGTCGATGTTGCCGTGCTGTTCGGTGTTGAATTTAAGTCGGACT
>NZ_JBFGBM010000002.1:0-46547 GCF_041567615.1 Muriicola sp. | reverse complement strand
TGTGCTACCGCACCCCGGAACTCGAAGACAATATCCCGATCAAGCAACTGTGGAAACATTTCAATCCGGAGGTCTACAAAAAAAGGAGGACCTATAAAAAGGCCCTCTGAAAGTTAATTGCTAAAACCGGAATACGCTTATTCTCCCATGGCCGCTGCGACGGCAGCTGATAACCTTTTGTAGGTGCCGTTTTCAAGCCTTTCCCGAATGGATGAGAACGCGTCCAGGGTGATGGATATATCCTCCATGGTATGGGTAGCCGTAGGGATCATCCTGAGCAGGATCAGACCCTTGGGTATAACGGGATATACCACAATTGAACAAAAGATACCGTAATTCTCACGCAGGTCTTTTACCAGAGCCATGGCTTCAGGAATACTTCCGTTGAGATATACGGGAGTTACACAGCTGGAAGTGGTCCCGATATCGAAACCGCGTTCCTTGAGACCTTCCTGCAGAGCCGTTACATTTTCCCACAGCTTTGCCTTGAGTTCAGGCATGGTCCTGAGCATTTCCAGCCTTTTCAAAGCCCCTTTCACATAGATCATCGGAAGGGATTTCGCGAACATCTGTGACCTGAGATTGTATTTGAGATAGTCTATGATCTCCTTGTCTGCGGCCAGGAAAGCGCCTATACCCGCAAGTGACTTGGCAAAGGTGGCGAAATAGACGTCGATATCGTCCTGCACACCCTGCTCCTCCCCTGCTCCGGCCCCGGTCTTACCCAGAGTCCCGAAGCCGTGGGCATCATCCACCAGCAGCCTGAATTTATATTTTTTCTTAAGGGCGGCGATCTCCTTGAGTTTGCCCTGTTCTCCCCGCATGCCAAAGACCCCTTCTGAGATCACCAGGATTCCTCCCCCGGTCTGCTCGGCCATCTTGGTGGCCCGTTCCAGGTTCTTTTCCAGGCTTTCTATATCATTGTGCTTAAAGGTAAACCGCTTCCCCATATGCAACCTGACCCCATCGATGATGCAGGCGTGGGAATCTACATCATAAACAATGATGTCATCCTTGGAAACCAGCGCATCTATGGCCGACATGATTCCCTGGTAGCCAAAGTTGAGGAGATATGCTGCCTCTTTGTGCACAAAAGAGGCCAGTTCTTTTTCGAGTTGTTCATGATATACGGTATGCCCGCTCATCATTCTGGCACCCATAGGATAAGCAGCTCCGTATTCAAGGGCTGCATCTCCGTCTACTTTTTTGATCTCAGGAAGATTGGCAAGCCCCAGGTAATCGTTGATACTCCAGGTGATCACTTCCTTGCCCTGGAACTTCATCCTGTTGGAGATCGGACCTTCTAATTTTGGAAAAACGAAATAGCCTTCCGCCTGGGAGGCCCATCTTCCGAGAGGGCCTTTATTTTCAATAATCCTGTCAAATAAATCTTTCATTTAACCCATTTTGATTTCTGCAAAACTATGGATTTTTGACCACGAATCATAAATTAATTTATGGACGCAAAAAAGGCAGTGGAAGAGGATTCCACTGCCTTTGTATGGCTTTGTTTAATAGGCTTTTACCTGATGATCTCTACCTTTTTCTGAGCACTTTCCTCAACGGAATCCATAAAGCCCTGAGCCTCCATCCATTTATCGCTATAGACCTTACTCATATATCTGGATCCGTGGTCGGGAAAGATGATCACCACCCTGCTATCTTCGGTGAATTCTCCCTGCTCGTGGAGTTGTTTGACGGCCTGCATCACAGCCCCTGAAGTATAGCCCGCAAAGATCCCTTCTTTTTTCGCGATCTCCCTGGCCGTATGGGCACTTTCCTTGTCTGTGACCTTGACAAAATAGTCTATGATGTCAAAATCGGTAGCTTCCGGGATCAAATTCTTACCTAACCCTTCAATTCTGTATGGGTAGATCTCATTCTTGTCTATCTTTCCCGTTTCGTGGTATTTTTTCAGGACAGATCCATAGGCATCCACACCGATCACACGGATGTCCGGATTCATCTCCTTGAGAAAGCGCGCCGTTCCGGAAATAGTGCCGCCGGTACCGCTGCACGCCACAAAATGCGTGATCTGACCTTTGGTTTGTTCCCAGATCTCAGGTCCGGTAGTGCGGTAATGAGCTTCTGTATTCAACTCATTGAAATACTGGTTGATGTAGATTGAATCCTCAGTCTCCTC
Organism: Muriicola sp.; assembly: GCF_041567615.1. GTDB lineage: Bacteria > Bacteroidota > Bacteroidia > Flavobacteriales > Flavobacteriaceae > Muriicola. The sequence goes on along the minus strand of NZ_JBFGBM010000002.1, from coordinate 44,404 downwards.
ATGAAGTCTTTTGGCCACTTCATAATAGGACCTGGGATCATCTGCACTAACGTGGGCAGGGCAAACATAAACCTGGGCCCCCATACAACGCAGCATATCTATTTTGTCCTGAGACGACTTGGAACTCACAGCCAAAATACACTTATAACCTTTTACAATGGCGACCATGGCAAGGCTAAAGCCGGTGTTTCCTGACGTAGTCTCAATAATGGTACTGCCTTCCCTTAAAATCCCTTTGCGTTCCGCTTCTTCAATGATGAAGGCAGCGATACGATCCTTGGCCGAATGGCCGGGATTGAAAGATTCCATTTTCGCGTAGAATTCCCCCTTGAGATCCTGGGTGATCTGGTTGAGTTTCACCAGAGGTGTATTGCCGATAAGATCTAGGATGGACTGGCAGGCGTTAATCGATTTTTCCATAGGATAGGTTCATGAGCCTCCGGCAAGGCCGAAAACCCATGGGCAAAATTAACACTTTTTTTTGATTATTGAGAGATTCCTTCTAAATCCAGCAGGAAAGCGTATTCCTTGGCTGTCTCCTTCAAGGCCTCAAACCTGCCGGAAGCACCTCCGTGCCCGGCATCCATATTCGTATCGAGGAAGAGCAGGTTGTCATCCGTCTTATATTCCCTCAGCTTGGCTACCCATTTGGCCGGTTCCCAGTATTGTACCTGGGAATCATGCAGGCCTGTGGATACATACATATTGGGATATGCCTGAGCCCTGACATTATCGTAAGGTGAATACGACAACATATACTCGTAATACACCGGATCATTCGGATTGCCCCATTCGTCGTATTCCCCTGTGGTAAGGGGGATGGAATCGTCCAGCATGGTGGTCACCACATCCACAAATGGAACCGCTGCGATCACACCGTGATAGAGTTCCGGGGCCATATTGACCACTACACCCATCAGCAAGCCCCCTGCAGAGCCGCCCCAGGCATAGAGGTGTTCCGAACTGGTGAATTTTTTCTCGATCAGAAATTTAGAACAGTCGATAAAATCGGTGAAGGTATTTTTCTTGTTGAGCAGTTTTCCATCCTCATACCAGGGCCTGCCGAGGTATTCTCCTCCCCTGACATGGGCAATGGCATAGATAAACCCACGGTCCAGCAGGCTCAGGCGCACACTGGAAAAGGAAGGATCAATAGTGCTGCCATAAGATCCGTACGCGTATTGGAGCAAAGGCGAACGGCCATCCAGGGGCGTATCTTTGTGGTATACAAGGGATATGGCTACCCTGGCACCATCCCTGGCGGTGGCCCAAACCCTTTGCGATCGGTAATTTTCCTCCTTGAATTTACCTCCGAGCACCTCTTCCTGTTTTAATACGGTCTTTTCCCTTGAGGACATATCGAAGTCAATAATGGAATAAGGTGTGGTCATGGACATGTAGATATACCTCAGCAATTGGGTGTCGTAATCCAGGTTGACATAGGGAAAAGCCACATAGGTCTCGTTGTCGAACGGCAAATAGTAGGAATCACTTCCGTCCCAACGGGTCACCTTGATCTTATTGAGCCCGTTGTCCCGCTCCGAAACGACCAGGAAATCCTTAAAAATCTCGATATCCTCGAGAAGCACATCTTCCCTGTGAGGCAGATACTCTTCCCAGTGCTCTGAAGCCGTGGTCTTCCTGGAGGTCTTCATCAGCTTGAAATTGGTCGCCCCGTCCTTGTTAGTGAGGATGTAAAAATCAGAGCCGAAATGATAAATGGAATATTCCAGGCCCCTTGTCCTGGGAGAAAACACCTTGAAGGTTCCCTGAGGATCGTCCGCGTTGAGGAAACGATATTCAGAGGTCAAGGTGCTGTTCGACCCTATGATGATGTAATCCTGGGATTTCGACTTATACACATAGGTGCTAAAGGTCTCATCCTCTTCGTGATAGACCAGTTCGTCCTCTTCTGCCGGGGTGCCCAACACATGCTTGTAAATCTTGTCGGAACGGAGTGTAACCGGATCCTTCTTGGTGTAAAACAGGGTTTTGTTGTCCTTGGCCCAAACAGAACCTCCGGTAGTATTGTCAATTTTATCGGGATACACCTCCCCTGTCTCCAGGTTCTTGATCCTGATGTAATATTGCCTGCGGGAAACCGTATCCGTCCCAAAAGCAGCCAGTTTGTTGTCAGGGCTTACGGAAATGCCAGTAAGCCTGAAGTATTCATGCCCTTCTGCGAGTTCGTTTACGTTGAACATGACCTCTTCCTCCCTATCGAGGCTTTCCTTTTTCCTAGCATAGACCGGATATTCCTTTCCGGTCTCATAACGGGTGATATACCAGTAACCGTTGCGCTTGTAGGGCACAGAGGTATCGTCTTCCCTGATCCTCGACCTCATTTCCTGAAAGAGGGTATCCTGAAGTTTCTGCGTATGGGATGTCATCGCCCGGTAGTATTCGTTTTCCTGTTCCAGGAAACGGATCACCTCCGAATCCTCCCTGTCGTTCATCCAATAGTAATCATCAACCCGGGTATCTCCGTGTATCTCAAGTTTTTTGGGTACTTTTTTCGCAACGGGTGGGGTAATATCAGCCATTTTTTCCTTCTGAGTCTGACAAGAAAACGCAAAAATAAGGGGAATTAGGAGAATGGAGGTTTTTTTTGACAAATACATAGCTGGTCAATAAAATCCGGGCAAATTAGTAAATTTGTCAGTCTAAACAATAAACTATGTTCGGAGATTTTATGGGTATGATGGGTAAGCTCAAAGAGACCCGTGCCAAGGTAGAGGCGACTAAAAAACGACTGGATACCGTCCTTTTGGATGAAAGTTCGGCAGATGATGCTGTTACCGTAACCCTGACCGCAAACAGGGAGATCAGAAGCATTACTCTGGCAGACCATCTTCTGGAAGACAAAGAACAACTGGAAGACCTGCTCGTGGTCACCCTTAACAAGGCCATCGCAAAAGCCACAGGGGTCCAGGAAGCAGAACTTTCTGCCGTAGCCAAGGAAGGCATGCCCAATATCCCAGGCATGGATTCACTATTCAAATAAACCGACTAAAGACCTGGATGTGATTCGGATAAAAAAGGATAAGGATGACCAATACAGTTTTGTGGTCACGGCCAAAAGCGGGAATTCCCTCCTGCAAAGCGTCCCTTTTGCCTCCAGGAAAGAATTGGACGATACCGTCAAGCAACTGCCTCCCCTGGTTTCAAAAACCAACGTTTTTGAAAGACAGACCAGTCATGACGGAAAATTCCACTTTACCCTGAAAAACCAGGAAGGCGCTGTGATCGGCAAGAGTAAACCCTATTCATCCGAGGCCGGAATGGAGAATGGCATTACGAATCTGAAAAACAGAATCTCCTCCCTCCCTTCATCAGAGATCTCTTAGTGTTTGGAGTGTTTTAAGCGTGTGATGGTGCATCTCCTCCGTGTAATCCATATGGGTTACCATCCTTAACTTCCCCTGCCCCATTCCAATGATCCTTATCTGCTTTTCCGTCAGCGCACTGTGGAATCTCTCACTGCTGCATTTGTCTTCGTCTACCTGAAAGATGATAATGTTGGTTTCGATGGGTTCCACCTGCTTTACATAGGGCAGTTTCTGCAGATGATCCCCTAATTCCCTGGCCTTGATATGGTCCTCCTCCAGACGGTTCAGATGGTGGTCCAGGGCGTATATACCCGCCGCTGCCAGGTAACCTGCCTGTCTCATCCCACCTCCAAGGACTTTCCGGACCCTCAGGGCCTTCTCCATGTATTTCTTCTTTCCGACCAAAACGGAACCTACAGGACACCCCAGACCCTTGCTGAGACAGACACTGATGGTATCGAAAAGCTGCCCATAGGATTTGGCTGCCTCCCCTTTTGCGATAAGGGCATTCCAGAGTCGGGCCCCGTCCAGGTGGTATCTCAGTTTATGCCGGTCACAGACCTTACGGATCTCCTCCAATTCTCCAAAATCCCAGCAGGCTCCTCCACCTTTGTTAGTGGTGTTCTCAATACAGACGAGGGAGGTAAGCGGACTGTGATAGAAATCCGGAGGATTGATGGCGGCTTCCACCTGGGAGGCTTTCATCATGCCTCTGTGGCCATCAACCAGTTTGCAGGACACCCCGCTGTTAAAGCTCACTCCTCCCCCTTCATAATTGTAGACATGGGCGTATTTATCACAAATAAGCTGGTCTCCAGGGTTGGTGTGAATCTTGATCGCAGTTTGGTTGGCCATAGTGCCACTGGGAAAAAATAGCGCTGAATCCATGCCAAATAGAGCCGCCACCTTTTCTTCCAGTGCATTGACAGATGGGTCTTCTTTGAAAACATCATCGCCCACCTTGGCAGACATCATGGCCTTCAACATTCCCGATGTGGGCTTTGTAACCGTATCACTGATAAGATTGATCTCCATAGCCTCTCGTCTAATGTTGCGTACAGGCCATGCCTATGGGTGAACCGTCAGGGATCTTTGGGGATGCGATCACTTCAAAATCATCCCTCTCCTTATTAAACTCGTCAATACGCCGAACCATTTCCCGCATGTCAGGATCTCCGGACGTCACCATCCAGGACCTTAGTTGATTTAAAGCTGCTCCCGAAAGGGCATTGACCTGAGGGTGGACCTCCTTGTGAGCGGCGAGGCTCATCAGGTGCATGAGCACACGGTAATTCACGGTTCGCTGTACCTCAGACAGGTAAGGGTCTTTAAAAGATCTTTTCACCGTACTGTTTATAAGCTGATCCAGCAGTTCTTTCAATCCCAATTGTTTCTCATCCACACTTTTTTGCTGGATAAGTCGGGAAGCCCTTTCCGGGTGAAGCAGGAGTGATAGGGTCATATCGGCCGCTGTCTCGGCAGCTGAAAGAGCGTCGAAGGAAACCCCGGTCTTACCGTTGAAAGATTCCCGCGTACCGCCATATCCAATGGCACGCGGTGGAAACAGGGATAATTTTGAAGGGGGGATACTGATCACGGAAGCGTCCAGTGTTTGCAGGATGCTGTTCATTGCCTTTTTTTGTTCAGCCACAGGAACAGTACTTACGACAACCTGTCCATCACCTTTCACAGCGTAGTTATAATCGAGTCCGCCTACTATCTTGGTAGCCGCTTCTGTTTGGTAGCGATGGAAAAAATACAGGGGGACAAAGACGTCTTCCAGCACGGTATTGGGTTCTCCTGTTCTGATGTTGTCTATGGAAAAGTTCTCAATGGCCCTGGAACGGATGGCCAGTAACCGGTCTAGCTCTTCGCTGGCGTCCTTTCCGTTATCCCACAGATGTCCGAGCGCATGTGCACTGCCCATGGGGCGCGCATCCTGGTCTGAAATATACCTGAGTCCCTGTTGATGAGAACGTTTCAGGATAGCCCTTAAACCCTCCTTCTCGGAGACACCCTCGGGAAAATGGGTGTAGGAATAGGCAACGGTTACCTTGTCCCATTCCCCAATACCTGTGTCATACGCCTGGGAGAAGTCGATCTCCCCATCTTTGAGGCGGATATAGGGATGGGGATAGTCCATAACCGAAGCCCGGTCGTTGGTACTGGCCGCAAAATTATGGGCAAACCCCAGGGTGTGCCCTATCTCATGGGCCGATAACTGGCGGATCCTTGCCAGGGCCAGGTCGAGCATAGCCTGTTCATTGTCGTCCCGCTCTGCAAAGGGTTTGTTGCTGAGGGCTTGGGCGATCAGGAAATCCTGGCGGATCCGGAGGCTGCCCAGGCTCACATGTCCTTTGATGATCTCCCCTGTCCTGGGGTCCGTAATGCTGCTGCCATAGCTCCAGCCCCGGGTAGACCTGTGTACCCACTGGATGACGTTGTAACGAACGTCAAGGGGGTCGGCGTCATCCGGGAGCATTTTAAGCTGGAAGGCATCCTTGAAACCTATGGCCTCAAAAGCCTGGTTCCACCACCTTCCCCCCTCGAGCAAAGCGCTTCTGACCGGCTCAGGGGTGCCGTTATCAAGATAATAGACAATAGGTTCAACAGCCTCACTTACGGCGGCATCGGGGTCTTTCTTTTCCAGCCTGTGCCTGGTAATGAAACGCTTGACCAGGGATTCCTCTACCGGGGTAGCATAATCGTAGTAGCTAAAAGGGTAGGAACCCGACCTGGGGTCAAATTCACGCATGCGATACCCAGAATCGGGAAGCTCTATAAAGGAGTGATGCTGGGAAACGGTGACCAGCTCGGGGTTCGGGGTGACCGACCTGATATGATTTCCCGCAGGTTGGCCCTTAAAGGTCAGCATCAGGTCGAACTCAATATTCTTCGGGAAAGCTTTAGTGCGATCCAGATCGAAGGCACTTTTACTTTTATCCAGGCTGTAGCTTCCCTGTCCGCGACTTTTTAAGCGTTCACTCACCCCATGTGCATCCTGCATGAGGAATTCGGTTAGGTCGATGTAGTACCTGCCGTTCGCTTCCTCTTCGATCTTAAATCCAAAGAGGATGGATTTGGCAAAGGCCTGTTCCACGGATTTCTTTTCCAGGGCATTGTCCGTCAAAGCCCTGTATTGAAGATTGGGCTGGATCAACAGCAATTTATTACCTGCCTTTTTAAAAAACACAACTTGTTCATTACCAAGCTGTCCCCTGTCTAGACCTATATCATTGCTTCCAATCCCACTGCTAAGGGAATACACATAGAGGAATTCCTTGTTGAGGTCTTTTACTTCCAGGTAGATCTTGTCTGAAGACCCGTCGTAGTAAAATGGGAAGAATCCTTCATGTTTCTTGAAATCCTTGAGTTTTTCGGTGATCTGGCCGAAACCGGCAATGCAGGCGAGTCCGGCCAGCAGGCATAGTGTTTTTTTCATCTTCAGTGTTTGAGCGCTAAATTTAAAACAAATAGGAGGAAACGCATTCACCGATCAAAAAATTCATCCTGAAGATCCGAAAACCCAGATATTCCAATGTAAAAAATGCAAAATTACACCCTAATTATTATGAAATTCGAGTTTCGAATTCACCTATTTTCCGTTATATTTCCTTCTCAATTAGCAAGGAAGTCATGGCTGCCAAAGACCACACTATTTTTTCATCTTATCAGAGGGATCCCGCCCTTTTTGACGAGCTCTATGACGAAAAAGGCGAGGTTAAAAAGATTTACAAAACCCTGTTTGATCTCTATGGTTCACATTCCATAGAGGATTACATGCGACTGAATGAAAAGGCCAAGTCTTCCTTCTTTAATCAGGGGATCACCTTTCAGGTATACGGGGACAAGGATTCACAGGAAAAGATCTTTCCCTTCGACCTGTTTCCGAGAATCATCGATCCTGCGGAATGGGAGGTGATCGAAAAGGGGGCCATACAGCGCAGCCGGGCCCTCAACCTCTTCCTCTGGGACATCTACCACGAAAAAAAAATCCTGAAACAGGGAGTGGTACCCCTGGAGCTGATCAGTTCCTCAGAAAACTATCTGCACCAAATGATGGATGTGGACCCGCCTGGCGGGATCTACAACCACATCTCGGGAACGGATATCATCAAGCATAAGGACGGAAAGTACTATGTGCTGGAAGACAATATACGCTGTCCTTCGGGGGTGAGTTATGTGATCAGTAACCGCACAGCCCTGAAACGTGCCTTGTTCGGCGTATTCAACCATTACGAAGCCTACACGGTCACCAATTATGCGGAGAACCTTCTGGAACTCCTCGAAACGGTGAAACCTAAAGGAGTGGATAACCCTAATACCGTGGTGATCACCCCAGGTATGTACAATTCCGCCTTTTATGAACATTCCTACCTGGCCAAGACCATGGGGGTGGAACTGGTGGAAGGCAGGGACCTTTTTGTAGAGAATGACTTCGTCTATATGCGCACCATCAAAGGGCCTGAAAAAGTAGACATCATTTACAGGAGGATAGACGATCAGTTTATGGACCCCTTGGAATTCCGTTCGGATTCAGCCCTGGGTGTCCCAGGGCTATTCTCGGCCTACAAAAAAGGAAATGTCACCCTGGCCAATGCACCCGGTACAGGCGTGGCCGATGATAAAGCGGTGTATACGTACATGCCGGAGATCATCAAGTACTACCTGGACGAGGATCCCATCCTGAACAATGTCCACACCTACCATTGCAGCCGAAAGGAAGAATTGGCCTACGTGCTGGAACACATCCCCGAATTGGTGATCAAACCCGTAGATGAAGCAGGTGGCTATGGGATCTCCATCGGAAACAAACTCTCGAAAGAGGAAATTGAAAACGTAAAAAAGCAGATCAAAGCGCATCCCCGTAAATATGTCGCCCAGCCCATCATGTCACTGTCTGTGCACCCGACCTATATAGATGAAACCAACTCCTTCGAACAACGGCATGTAGACCTCAGGACCTTTACGATACTGGGAGAAAACAGGGAATTCGTGCTAAAAGGCGGGCTCACCCGCGTGGCACTGAGAAGGGGTAATCTCGTTGTTAATTCTTCCCAGGGCGGGGGAAGCAAAGACACCTGGGTTCTAAAAAATTGATTGTATGCTAGCAAGGGTAGCCAACAACCTCTTCTGGATGGGACGTTATATTGAACGTTCGGAGCATATTGCGAGATATATGCATGTAAATTATTTCTCCTCCCTCGATGCCCCACACGAAATCTCGAGATCGAGGCAGTTCGTCCTAAGGTCCATGCTCAGGATGGCGGGCGAACCGGTTCCGGGTGAAGGGGAAGAACTCCAAGAGGAAGAGGTATTGTACAAGCTAGCCCTGGACCCGTCGAATCCTTTTTCCATCATCAGCAATGTGAGGTCTACCCGGGAAAACGCCAACAGTGCGCGCGACCTGATCTCGACAGAACTCTATGAATCCATCAACAAATTCTACCATTTTGTCCTGAAATACCCTGTAGACCATTATAAGCAGAAAGGCCTTTATGATTTCTCCGTCAATATCATCGAAATGTCTTCCATCCTAAGAGCCAGGATCAGGAGTACTTTGCTTCACGACGAAGTCTATGCCATCATCCTGCTGGGGGTGAATCTGGAACGCGCCAATCAGCTGATCCGGATGATCAATGCCAAATACCAGGATGCCAAAGAAGCCAGGGGGAGTTACGGGGATACCTTCTCCAAGAGTTTTGAATGGACGACTCTCCTCAAATGCCTGGAGTCTTACGATATGATGCGCAGGCATTACAAAAAAACGCCTACCAGCCTCACCACCCTGGAATTCCTGATCCTGAATCCCAATTGCCCCAGGTCGCTGATGAATTGCCTGAACCAGATCTATAATCACGTCCGTGTGCTGGATAATTCCTTCCGCTACAACAAGAATTCCACCGCCTTTCTTGTAGGGAGGGTGCGTTCGGAGTACCAGTACAAGTACGTCGAGGAGATCGAGGGAAATATACAGCAATTTATTGACGGGATGTTGACGAATTTAGCCGATATTGGCACCCAGATGGAAAACGAATTCTTTCATTACTAATCACCGTTTCCGAAGTGATCAAATACCCGTATGTCTCTAGAATATAGGATCGCCTATAAGGCCGAAAACCAATATGAGCACCCCGTCAAGGAGGCTCGATGGCAGTTCCTGATCACGCCCTATGAGGAGGATGGGCAGAAAGTCACCGCCCTCTCTTTTGAGAATTCCCTGAATTTTCCCTATGAGGTCTCGACAAATGCATACGGTTTCACCACCATGCGCATCCTGGCCAAGGAAGAGTTTGATCGTATTTCCTTTGAAGCCAGTTTCTCCGTTATCAAAACAGCGACCAATCCCTTTGATTTTGACCTGCCCCTGAATCCTGCAGAGGACCTGGAGCGCTACCGGAACCTCCATTTCAGGGTGGAATACGAACCCTTCCTGCGCAGGACCCCTCTGACCACCCTCCAGGAAGAACATTCCAGTTTCTTCGAATACCGGAAGGAAAAGACGGTGTTTGAGAACCTGGTAGACCTGAATCGTTGGGTCTTTGAGAAGATTTTTTACACCCCCGGGGTCACTCATGTAGACACAACTCTGGATGAAATCGTTGAGAACAGACATGGGGTATGCCAGGACTTTGCCCATCTCTTTGCCGCCGTGGCCAGGCAATTTGGCATCCCGTGCCGATATGTTTCCGGGTACCTGCACCAGGGCAACGGGTATTTCGGAGATTCACAGATGCACGCCTGGAACGAGGCCTTTATCCAGGATGTGGGCTGGATAGGATTCGACCCTACCAACAACATCCTCGCGGGAGAGAACCACATCAAAGTTGCCCACGGCAAGGACTATGCGGATTGCGCTCCCCTGAAAGGTATCTTATATTCAAAGGGCGAGAACACTACCCATCACACCGTACAGGTCCACGGGCAGCAACAACAGCAATAAATTTGTAATCGAATTATTCGCATCTCATCAAAAGAGTACTAATTTTACACGAAATTTAAAGGAAATGGTTACTACAGATCAGCAAAAGGATCTCATTGAACGCCTCGGTGCGTTAAGGAGGTATCTTTGACATAGATGCCAAACTTATTGAAATAGAGAACGAAGAAGAAAAGACCCTGGCACCTGATTTCTGGGACGATCCCCAGGAAGCCCAGGAGAAAATGCGGCAGTTACAGGCCAAGAAAAAATGGGTCTCAGATTACAGGGAGGCCGAGACACTTGCCAACGACCTGGAAGTTTTACTGGAGTTTCACCGGGAAGGCGATGTGGATGAAGCAGAATTGAACACACAGTTCGGCAAGGCCCTGGAAGCCATTGAGAAACTGGAATTCAGGAACATGCTTTCCGAGGAAGGGGACGACATGACCGCCATTCTGCAGATCACTGCAGGTGCCGGTGGCACCGAGAGTTGCGACTGGGCTTCCATGCTCATGAGGATGTACCTCATGTGGAGCGAAAAGAACGGATATAAGATCAAGGAACTCAACTACCAGGAAGGGGATGTGGCCGGCATAAAGACCGTAACCCTCGAAATTGAAGGCGATTTCGCCTTTGGCTGGCTCAAAGGAGAGAACGGAGTGCACAGGCTCGTGAGGATCTCCCCTTTCGACAGCAATGCAAAGCGGCATACCTCCTTCGCCTCGGTCTACGTATACCCCCTGGTGGATGACAGCATCGAGATTGAGGTCAACCCGGCCGATATTGAGATCACCACAGCCAGGTCGAGCGGGGCCGGAGGCCAGAACGTAAACAAGGTGGAGACCAAGGTACAGCTGTATCATAAGCCCACAGGCATCCAAATCTCATGTTCGGATTCCAGATCGCAGCACGACAACCGAGCCACAGCGCTTAAGATGCTGAAATCCCAGCTGTATGAGATCGAATTGCGCAAGAAACAGGAGGCCCGGGCCGAGATTGAATCTTCGAAGATGAAGATCGAATGGGGATCACAGATCAGGAACTACGTCATGCATCCCTATAAATTGGTCAAGGATGTCAGGACCGGGGAGGAGACCGGGAACGTCGATGCCGTCATGGACGGGGAAATAGACCTGTTTTTAAAGGCTTACCTGATGATGATGGGACAAAAACACGAAAGCTAAACCATGGTAAAGATCTATCACAACCCCAGGTGTAGAAAATCACGCGAAGGGCTGGCCCTACTGGAAACAAGCGGCAAGCCTTTCGATGTTGTACGCTACCTGGACAACCCCATTACAGAAACGGAATTGAAGGACCTTTTGAACATGCTAGGGATCAGCCCGATACAGCTGGTCAGGCAACAGGAGGCTGTCTGGAAATCCGAATTCAGGGGTAAGGATCTCTCAGATCAGGCGATCATCAATGCCCTCCTCCAATACCCTAAACTCATGGAAAGGCCCATTGTAGTATATAACGGAAAGGCAGTTATCGGCAGGCCCCCTGAGGCTATTTCCGAGCTACTGGATTAAACAGCCGGTTCCCAATTTTGACACAACGGTTTCTTAAACTTTTCTCAAATGTTTAAGAACAAATTTTCTTTTAACAAACATTTAACCGAGCTCTGATTCCCTTCCTTTTACTTTTGAGATCGAATCAGAGACATGAGAACCAAACACCTCTTTTTTATATTTCTTTTTTCCACTCTTTTTCTGATCCCGTCACTGGAAGCTCAGGTCGACCAGAGATATGGGGCTATGGGCAGGAGGCGACTCGCCCCTCAAACCCAGGCAGCACCTCCGGAAAAGGCAGAAAACCTGACCGCCGCGGAGATGGTGGATGCAGAAATGCCCAAGATCAGGGAGGCTATTGAATTCTCGGAGTTTGAAGCGGCCGTCCTGAGATCCATCCTCACCAAATACGTACAACAGCGTATCGAGGTGCAGATCCTGAACCTCGGGCCGGAAAAAACCCGCGAGGCCTTCGAGACTATCAACCTGAACCAGGAAGAAGAACTCAAAGCCAGCCTGCCTGAAGAAAAATACAATGCTTTAAAGGAATACCGCGACAATGGCGGTAAAAGACCGAAAGAAAAGAAAAGGAAGAAAAAAAAGAACAAATCCTAGATGAAGCGAAGTATTGTCCTGCCATTGTTTTTAATGGCTTTTTTATTGTCTTATGCCCAAAGACCTTCAGGGCGGGGACAGCAAATGATCACTATTTCCGGTACAGTTTATGACAAGGATACGGGCCAACCCCTGGAATACGCCACTCTTGTACTGCAGAGTGTGAGGAGACCGGAGATGGTCACGGGAGGGATTTCAGATGTGGACGGTAAATTTTCTGTGGAGACCATGCCCGGGCAGTACAACGTCAGGGTGGAGTATCTTTCCTACAAAACCTATGAACTCAAGGCCCAAACCTATCGCAGCTCCACCGACCTGGGAAAAATTGAGCTCGAGATAGATGCACAGATGCTGGAAGATGTGGTGGTGGTAGGAGAGCGAACTACCGTTGAGCTACGTCTGGACAAGAAGGTTTACAACGTAGGACAGGATCTTACCGTAAGGGGTGGATCAGTAACGGATGTTCTTGATAATGTCCCTTCTGTCACAGTTGATATAGAGGGGAATATCAGCCTCAGGGGAAATGAAAGCGTACGCATCCTGATCAACGGCAAACCTTCGGCTTTGTCCGGACTCAGCCCACAGGCCCTGCAGCAACTCCCTGCGGATGCCATAGAACGCGTGGAGGTGATCACCAACCCCTCTGCCCGATACGATGCGGAAGGAACAGCGGGGATCCTGAATATCATTTTAAAGCAAAGTAAAACGGCCGGAGTAAATGGCTCTGTGAATGTATTTGCCGGATATCCCGACAACTACGGTACAGCGGTAAGCCTGAACCTCAGGCGTGACAAGTTCAATATCTTCACCACGACCACCTATCGCTACAGGGATGCTCCGGGAAACGCCCTCTTCGAGCAGGAGAACTTTGATGAGAACCGGAATACGGTAAGCTTTCAGGACGAGATCAGAGACTATCAGCGTCAGGACAACAGTTTCAATACCAACATCGGCTTCGAATATTTTATCAGTGAGACGAGCAGCATCACCAATTCCCTGGTTATTCGAAATTCTGACGGAGAGAATACCGTGGATATCGATTTCTTCAACTTCGATGCCGCAAGGAATCCGACCATCCGGAGGAACCGTTTCACCGTCGAAGGGGAGACCGATGAGAATGTGCAGTATTCTGTGAACTACAAAAAGACATTTGAGAGGGAAGGACACGAATTTACCATGGACTACCAGTATTCTAAGGGTAATGAGATCGAGAATTCCATCATCGAAGAGATCATCCTGGGGGAGGACGTGGTGTTGCCTACAGAACAGACCATCAATGACGAGACCCAGGTGAACCAACTGGTGCAGTTCGATTACATCCTGCCGTTTGGCAAGGAAAACCAGAGCCAGTTTGAAATGGGTTACAGGGGGACCTTCAACAATTTCAATACGGACTTCGACTTCGGTGTGCTGGAGGACGGGGTTCTCGACCGGAACCCGGATTTCAGCAACGAACTCAACTACAAGGAATACGTCAACGCGGCCTATGTACAACTCGGGACCAAGGTGGATAAGTTCAGTGTTCTCAGTGGACTCCGGATGGAGGCATCTGATATCGGCATCGAATTGGTGGAAACCGGCCAGGTCGATGATAAAGACTATGTGAACTGGTTCCCTTCTCTTTTTCTCGGTTATGAGTTCTCGGAGGAAGAACAGTTAACCATCAGCTACAGCCGAAGGTTGAGGCGACCTAGAACGCGCTTTATCAACCCCTTCCCCTCAAGGTCGAGTAATACCAACCTCTTCCAGGGGAACCCGGACCTGGACCCTACGTTCACCAATGCATTTGATCTGGGATATCTCAAGAGATGGGATAAGGTGACTTTCACGACCTCGGGATATTACAACAGGTCTACCGGTGTTTTCCAGTTCATCACCCAGGAAACGGGAGACTTTGTGGAGATCGACAATCCGAATGCCCCAGGGAACCCCGTTCTCGTCCCTGTGCAGGTGCGTACGCCTATCAACCTGGCTACGGACAGCCGTTACGGGATGGAGTTTACGACTACCTATACCCCCAAACGCGATTGGAGGCTGACACTGAACCTGAACCTCTTCCAGCAGCAACTCAGGGGCGATTACACCTATACCAACTTTCAGAATGAGGTCATCACCCAGAACTTTGATGCGGATAACTTTACCTGGTTCTCAAGGTTCAGCGCCAAGATCCCATTACCGGGTGCCATCGATTTTCAGTCGAATCTCTTCTACCGTGGCCCCAACAAGGATGCGCAAAACTTCAATAAGGGTATTTTAAGCACAAACCTGGCCTTCAGCAAGGATGTGATCAAGGATAAGGCAACGCTTTCCTTTAATGTAAGTGATCTTTTCAATTCCAGGAAAAGGAGGACAGAGACCAACACCAATACGGTGTCTACCTACAGTGAATTCCAATGGAGGGAGAGGCAATTCACGCTTTCGTTCCTGTACAGGTTCAATCAGCAGCAGAACCAGCGACAGAGAAACGGACGGGGCGGACAGGAAGAAGATTACGAGTTCGAAGGTACCTGATTCGGACTCCAAGGAGATAAAACAAAAAAGAAGCCTTCTGGCTTCTTTTTTTTATGAGTTGCGCTTAGCCCTTTTGGCCTCGCGTTTTTCTTTGAAGAATTCCATCAGGTTACCCCCTACCCAGTAAGGAACTACAAAAAGCAAGAGGAAAATCATCAACCAGAACCCGATGGTTACTATGGTGAGAAAGGCTAAAAATCCGAGGTATTGATCAAATTCGAACATATTCTTTGCTTTACAGGGCAAAGATACTTGGAAATTCTCAAAAGATGCAAACAGAGGACATAAAATTATCCGGATTGAAAATGGAATTTCTGACCCAAGCCTTACCTTTGTTAGGCCAAAACCTAAAAAGATGAAATTCAGGATTGAGAAAGACACCATGGGAGAAGTTCAGGTCCCTGCCGACAAATATTGGGGGGCCCAGACCGAGCGATCGAGGAACAATTTTAAGATAGGACCGCCGGCCTCGATGCCGCTGGACATTGTTTACGGATTTGCTCATCTCAAGAAAGCAGCTGCCTATGCGAACTGGGAATTGGGCGTGCTTGAAGAGGAGAAAAGGGATCTCATTGCCAGGGTCTGTGAGGAGATCCTTGAGGGCAAGCTCGACGACCAGTTTCCTCTGGTAATCTGGCAAACCGGATCGGGCACACAGAGCAATATGAATGTGAATGAGGTGATCGCCAACCGGGCCCATGAGCTGGCCGGGCACAAGATAGGAGAAGGCACTAAGACCATACAGCCTAACGACGACGTAAACAAGTCCCAGTCGTCTAACGACACCTTCCCTACAGGAATGCACATCGCGGCTTATACCAAGATCTCTGAGGTGACCATCCCCGGAATCACCCAACTCAGGAACACCCTGGATAAAAAGGCTAAGGAATTTGATAAGATCGTGAAGATCGGGAGGACCCACCTCATGGACGCCACCCCCCTAACCCTGGGGCAGGAGTTTTCGGGATATGTTTCCCAGCTTGATCACGGCCTCAAAGCCCTTAAAAATACCCTGGACCACCTCAGTGAACTGGCCCTGGGAGGAACTGCGGTAGGTACGGGATTGAACACGCCCGAGGGTTATGACGTCCTTGTGGCCAAGTATATCGCTGAGTTTACAGGCCTGCCCTTTAAAACAGCACCCAATAAATTCGAAGCCCTGGCCGCCCATGACGCCCTGGTTGAGAGCCATGGCGCCCTGAAGCAACTGGCAGTTTCCCTGAACAAGATCGCGAACGACATCCGCATGATGGCCTCAGGCCCAAGGTCGGGTATAGGGGAGATCATGATCCCTGCCAATGAGCCCGGAAGTTCTATCATGCCGGGAAAAGTAAATCCCACCCAATGTGAAGCCCTCACCATGGTGTGCGCCCAGGTGATGGGAAATGATGTGGCCATATCTGTAGGAGGCGCCCAGGGGCATTACGAACTCAACGTATTCAAACCTGTTATGGCCAGCAATTTCCTGCAGTCGGCAGAACTTCTGGGGGATGCCTGTGTGAGTTTCGACATCCATTGTGCGGTGGGGATAGAACCCAATCACAAGGTCATTGCGCAATTGCTCAACAATTCCCTTATGCTCGTCACGGCTCTCAACACCAAGATCGGGTATTACAAGGCCGCGGAGATCGCCAACACGGCTCACAGGAATGGCACCACCCTCAGGGAAGAGGCCATCAACCTCGGCTATGTGACCGCCGAGGAATACGATGAATGGGTGAAGCCGGAAGACATGACCGGTTCCCTGAAAGACTAAAACAAAAAAAGGGCCTTCGATTGAAGGCCCTTTCCATGTCTATGTATTATGCTTACTTCAGGGTGAACTTAGAAGTTCCCAGAAGCTTAAGGTTGTCATCGTACACGTTCACCATGTAGTTTCCGGACTGGAAGGAGCCGGCTGGATTCGTGATGAAGTCACATACGTCCAGATCCTGGTTCTCGTAGTAGAAATCAGTAGCCTTGGTATAGGTTACAGAAGCACCTTCGTCTGTAGATTTGGTGCTGCCCCCGCCAAGTACATTACCCTGTGGGTCCAGTACTTCGATGAGGAACTGCCTGTCTCCGGCCTGGGCGATCACGTTGTCAGCCACTGTAAAGCATACTTTCAGCTTATCGGTGTTTCTGGCCCTTGGAGTGGATACCAGTCGGCCGCTGCTACGCTCCTTAACGGCGTCTACATTGAAGTCTGAAAGATTCAAGGCAGAACCCCTTTCCACAGCTTCGGCAAGTTGTGTATTCTGAACAACCAAAGAGTCGTTGAAAATAGCTTGTTTTTCAAGCTCGACGAAAGTACTGTCGCGCTGCATAGCCAGCAGGGAGTTAGATCGCGTCAGGGAGTCAACTTGTTTCAGCAGTTGCTCTCTTTCCTGTCTCAGGACAGCTACCTGGTTCCTGTAACGCCTCAAAGAAGACAGGTCGGCTTTCATCGTCTGAACGGAATCGATATATTTTGCGATCCTGTCCCTTGCCTCAACGAGCTCCTCGTTGGTAGCGTTGCTCTCAAGGATAGCCTTGTCATACTCAGATTGCAGGCTCTTCAGGTCCTCAACGACCAGTTCTTTTTCGGCAGTGAGTTCGCTCTCCCTTTTCTTTTTGTCCTGGTAAAGACTTACGGTATAGATGATGGTACCCAAAAGGACCACAGCCAACAAACCGGCAATTACCTTTAATCCATTATTGTTTTTAGTCTCAGTCATAGTGTAATAATTTAAACGTGTATTAGTTAGTAACGTGTTTACATTGCTATATACGTGAAAAGTTTGCGTTTAGATTTTTCAGTTCAAAATATGTTGTAATTTTCTTTGTGAGAAGGTGGCTAGCAGGCTCCATTTAAAACCAGTCCAGGCCCATGTCCGTTGAAATAATCGATTTTACATCCGATCTGGCTGCTGAGTTCAGGGATATGAACCTCACCTGGCTGCAGGAATATTTTTACGTGGAGCCCAAGGACGAGGACCTGCTGAACCGATCAGAGGAGGTAATCATAGCCCGGGGAGGAAAGATCTTTTTCGCCCGTGTAAAAGGGGAGATCGCAGGTTGTTTTTCCCTCCTGCCCAGTGAGGAAGGCTGCTACGAACTGGGGAAAATGGCCGTAAAACCGCAGTTCCAGGGACAGCATATCGGCCAGCAACTCCTTGCGTTCGCCATCGACTTTGCCAGGCGGCAGGGGATGAACAGGCTCATCCTGTATTCCAATACAATCCTGTCAACAGCCATCCACGTCTATCGCAAATTCGGGTTTGTGGAGATCGAGATGGAAGACCCTCCCCCCTATGCGCGCAGCAATATTAAAATGGCGTTAAACCTCTAGGGAAGGTTTCGCCTTATCCCCTATCTTTAAGCGACATCATGGCAAAATAAAATCTCTTAAATGTATTCAGTAGTTAAATTACTCGCAATCGCTTTTTTATTCACTCTGGGGTGCAAGCAAGAAAAAAATGCACAAGACCAGGCAAAAAATGCAGATGAATCCGCTATAAAATCTCAGGAGACCTCCTCGCCTGCTATTGAGATCCACCCGGTGGAACACGCCACTACCGTGCTAAAGTGGGGAAAGGTCACTCTTTATATTGATCCGGTGGGCGGAGCAGAAACTTTTACGGACTATCCGAGCCCTGATCTCATCCTGATCACGGATATACACGGGGACCACCTGAGCGTTGAGACCCTGGAGAATCTGGACACTGCCGGTGCAAAGATCATCGTGCCTCAGGCGGTGGCCGACAAAATGCCTGAAAAATTCACACCCCAGTTGGATGTGCTGAACAATGGTGATTCAAAGGAACGTTTTGGGGTATTGGTGGAGGCCATTCCTATGTATAACCTGAGGGAAGAGGCCAGGAATTTCCATGTGAAAGGACGGGGCAACGGATACGTGATCACCCTCGGGAATGAACGACTCTATTTTTCAGGAGATACGGAGGATATCCCGGAAATGAGGGCGCTCGAGAATATTGACAAGGCCTTTATTTGTATGAATCTACCCTATACCATGACGGTAGACAGGGCCGCAGATGCCGTCCTGGCGTTTAAGCCTGAACAGGTATACCCCTAGCACTACAGAGGCAGACCGGAAGTGAGTAACGTATCCCGGTTTGCGGAACTGATCCGTGAGAATGATCCCGATATTGAGGTAGTGCAACTCGACTGGTACCCTTCAGATCCTTTTTAAACCCACTTTTAACGAATCAGTTTTTTGTATTTGAGGCGCTTGGGTGTGAGGTCTGCTCCTAGGCGTTTTTTCTTGTTCTCCTCGTATTCAGAGAAGGAACCTTCGAAGAAATACACCTGAGAATCCCCTTCGAAGGCCAGCATATGGGTACAAACCCTGTCCAGGAACCACCTGTCGTGGGATATGATCACGGCACATCCGGCGAAATTCTCAAGCCCTTCTTCCAGAGCCCTTAGCGTATTGACATCCAGGTCATTGGTAGGCTCATCCAACAGAAGAACGTTTCCTTCCTCTTTCAGGGTCATGGCCAGGTGTAACCGGTTCCTTTCTCCCCCGGATAGCATGTTTACCTTCTTGTTCTGCTCACTGCCCGAAAAATTGAATCTGCTGAGATAGGCCCTGGAGTTCACCTGCCTTCCTCCCATCAGGATCAATTCCTGTCCGTCGCTGAAATTTTCCCAAATGCTCTTATCGGGATTTATGTTCGAATGGCTCTGGTCTACATAGGCCAGTTTGGCCGTCTCCCCTACTTTGAATTCTCCTTTATCGGGGGATATTTCCCCCATGATCATCTTGAAAATCGTGGTCTTCCCCGCCCCGTTGGGACCGATGATGCCGACAATTCCTGCCTGGGGCAACTTAAAATTCAGGTCTTCGTACAGCAACTTGCCATCGTATCCCTTACTCACACCTATAGCCTCGATCACATTCGTTCCCAATCTCGGGCCGTTCGGGATATAGATCTCCAGTTTTTCATCCAGCTGCTTCTGGTCCTGGCTCAATAATTTATCGTAGTTGTTCAGACGGGCTTTCTGTTTGGTCTGACGGCCTTTCGCCCCCTGCCTTACCCATTCCAGCTCACGTTCCAGTGTTTTCTGCCTTTTGGAAGCCTGTTTGGTTTCCTGGGCCAGGCGCTTGGATTTCTGGTCGAGCCAGCTGCTGTAGTTGCCTTTCCATGGAATTCCTTCCCCCCGGTCGAGTTCCAGGATCCATCCGGCCACATTATCGAGAAAATACCGGTCGTGGGTTACCGCGATCACCGTCCCCTTGTAGGTAGCCAGATGGTGCTCCAGCCAGTGTACGGACTCAGCGTCCAAATGGTTGGTAGGCTCATCCAGTAGAAGTACATCCGGTTCCTGTAACAGGAGCCTGCACAGAGCTACCCGCCTGCGTTCACCTCCGGATAGGATGCCGATCTTCTTATCGGGTTCCGGGGTCCTGAGGGCGTCCATGGCGATCTCGAGCTTGGTGTCCAGTTCCCAGGCGTTGGCCGCATCGATCTGATCCTGCAAGGCTGCCTGTTTGTCCATAAGCTTCTGCATCTTGTCTGCATCCTCGTAGACTTCCGGCAAGCCGAACATATCGTTGATCTTGTTGTATTCATCCAGGATGGCTACCGTCTCAGCCACCCCTTCTTTGACCACATCCATTACGGTTTTGGAGTCGTCCAGCTGGGGTTCCTGCTCCAGGTATCCGACCTTGTAGCCCGGTGAGAATACCACGTTACCCTGATAGTTCTTGTCTTCTCCCGCTATGATCCTGAGCAAAGTGGATTTCCCCGAGCCGTTGAGACCGAGAATCCCGATCTTGGCCCCGTAAAAAAAACTGAGGTAAATATTCTTTAGAACGGGTGTATTGGCATTCTTATAGGTCTTGGTGACCCCGGACATTGAGAAAATGACCTTTTTATCGTCTGACATGTACTGGAATGTATGTGTTAAGGTGAATTAAGGCGGATGGAAAGAGAGTAAGCTCTAAACCCTGCCCTTAAGGGCATTAAAAACCCATGCGATCGCAAAAAAACCAATACCCACGGAAGCAAATCCCCAGCCGGCCACATCGTCGTATCTAAATGCCCCCAGGGCGATCAACGCGCAACCCACAAAGATCATGATAAAGGTGGCCCATGCCAGGACAGTATTCTTATTCATCCCCATTTGAGTTAGTTTAGTTCTGCCAAATATCGTAAAAACTGTGGAATTCGATTTCCCATCAAAAAACTTTATCCCTCGAAAGGAAAGCGGATCCCCGTAATCTCCCTGATCCGGTCCAGGAGGCTGATGAGGTCGAGGCTGTGCTGATGCGACCAGAGCGGACTTTCAAGGCGGTCCTCCGAGAGGCAGCGGTGGACTTCCTCAATTTCATAGGTGTAGCCCTTCCCCACCTTCGGAAATTCAAATTCTTCCTTCTTCTCATCTGAGAGGAGTGAAAATCCCTCGGCCTCATGCCAGCGCGGATGTATGATGAAGGTACCATCGGTCCCGGCAATGGTCGCCGCCATAGGACTATGGGTGCCCAGGCTGCTGAACAACAAGGCGTGGGCCCCGGGATAATAAAAGGTGATGGCGGTCTGCACTTCCGTCCCGGATTCCAGGAACTTGGCATGAGCCTCAATCCTGTCTGGCTTACCCAGGATGAGGTAAGCGAGGAACACGGGGTAAATGCCAATATCCAGGAGGGACCCCCCACCGAGTTCAGGATTCAGTACCCTGCTGTCGGGATTGCGATCCAGGGCAAAAAAAGCAAAGTCGGCATGGAGGTACACGATCTCCCCTGCCTCACCTGCATCGATACTTTTTTTGATCTCCTGTATGGAAGGAATAAACCGGCTCCAGAGGGCTTCCATAAAAAAGACCTTGTTCTTCCGGGCGGCCTCGACCATCTCTTTTACCTGCGCCTGATTGATCCCAGCAGGTTTTTCACACAGAACGTGCTTTCCCTTCTCCATGGCCTTTATACTCCACTCGAAATGCTCGGTATGCGGCACGGCGATATAGACTACCTCCACTTCCTCGCAGTCGAGTAGGGCCTCGTAGTTGTCGAAGGCATAGGGCACTTTGAATTCTTCTTTAAACGCCTTTGCTTTTACCAGAGATCTGGACGCTACACCCATCAGGGCAGCATCGTGTACCAGGGAGAGATCCTTTGCGAATTTCCGGGCGATGTTTCCCAATCCGATGATTCCCCAACCCACACTGTTTGCCATATATACCAGGTATTTTTGACAAAGTTAATGAATATAACTCCTTATCTTTAGGCGTTAAAAAAAACACGCCTGCACTTATGGATATGAGCTTCAATATCAACGAAGACCACAATAAACTACAGCGATCAGACCTCAAGAAAATACTCGCCAGGATTCATCTGGGTGGCGGCAAGGGAAGGATAGAGAAACACCATGCCCAGGGGAAGATGACGGCGAGGGAGCGAATCGATTACCTGCTCGACAAGGATTCGGAGCGAATTGAGATCGGTGCCCTGGCCGGGCTCGACATGTATGAGGAGCACGGGGGCTGTCCCTCGGGAGGAGTGGTCGTGGTCATCGGATATATTCAGGGGCGTCAATGCATTGTGGTAGCCAATGACGCTACCGTAAAGGCCGGGGCCTGGTTCCCTATTACGGGAAAGAAGAATCTCAGAGCCCAGGAGATTGCCATGGAAAATCACCTGCCGATCATCTATTTGGTAGACAGTGCCGGAGTCTACCTGCCCATGCAGGAGCAGATCTTCCCTGACAAGGAACATTTCGGGAGGATTTTCAGGAATAACGCCATCATGAGCAGCATGGGTATTCCCCAGATCGCGGCAGTAATGGGTAGCTGTGTGGCTGGAGGGGCCTATTTGCCCATCATGAGTGACGAAGCCCTGATCGTTGAGAAAACAGGCAGCATCTTCCTGGCCGGAAGTTACCTGGTCAAGGCGGCCATTGGAGAGGATATAGATAATGAGACCCTGGGAGGGGCCACCACCCATTGCGAGATCAGCGGGGTCACTGATTACAAGGCGAAAGACGATAAACATGCGCTGGATACCATCAGAAATCTGGTCGATAAAATGGGCGCTCCACAGACTGCGGGTTATAACCGTATCAAATCCAAATCCCCCAAAGAAAAGGCGGATGATATTTTCGGGATCCTTCCCAAGTCGAGAGCAGACCAGTATGACATGCTGGAGATCATCAAAAGGCTCGTCGACAATTCGGAGTTTGAGCAATATAAAGAGGGTTACGGAAAAACCCTGCTGACAGGATATGCCCGGATAGACGGCTGGGCCGTCGGGATCGTAGCCAACCAGAGAAAGGTGGTGAAAACCAAAAAAGGGGAAATGCGTTTTGGAGGGGTCATCTATTCCGATTCGGCAGATAAAGCGACCCGGTTTATCGCCAATTGCAACCAGAAAAAGATACCCCTGGTCTTTCTGCAGGATGTAACCGGATTTATGGTGGGCAGCAAGAGTGAGCACGGGGGGATTATCAAGGATGGGGCGAAGATGGTCAACGCCGTGAGCAATTCCGTGGTCCCCAAATTCACCGTCATCATAGGAAACAGCTACGGGGCCGGGAATTACGCCATGTGCGGCAAGGCTTACGACCCGAGACTCATTGTGGCCTGGCCCAGCGCCGAGTTGGCCGTGATGAGCGGTAACTCTGCCGCAAAGGTCCTCCTGCAGATCGAAACCGCCTCCCTCAAGAAAAAGGGCGAAAAGATCACCCCGGCAAAAGAGAAGGAACTCTACACCCGTATCAAAAAGAGATACGATGACCAGATCTCACCCTATTATGCGGCAGCTCATTTGTGGACAGATGCCATCATCGATCCTCTGGAGACCCGCAAGTGGCTCAGCATGGGGATTGAGGCCGCCAATCACGCCCCCATCGAAAAAGCCTTCAATATGGGCGTGCTGCAGGTTTAAAGTTAGTTGCCTTAATTTCCTGTCCCCGGAATCAATTGGAAGTGAGATTGGTATTGTTCTGAACCGTAAAGAGTTCCTGGTTCACATCCTTCAACTGCAGTTTAAAGACCTTTACCTCCGCCCTTTGTGAGGGGGTGCCGTAATTGTGGTAGATCGTCGCTTTTATAAAAGAAGGTGTCAGGCTCTTATTGCCCAGATACTTGAGGTTGATCTGCCAGGTACCGGGAAGGTTCCCGTCTATGAGGTACTCCTCACAGGAATACCCTTTTAATTTCTCATCCCTGATGCGGTCCGCATCTGCCAGCAGGCTGTGTTCCCAGTTAAAGTATTTGTTCTGTGGGTTGACGAACTGCAGCTGGAATTCAGCCTCACTGTCATTCCATTCAAATACGAGTCGGGTCCCCTCAAAATCGCTGTTCAGGGACCGGCTTTTTCTCCTGTCGGCACCTCTGAACTCCCTTCCGTGGAGTTCCAGTAAGTTACTGAACTCTCTTTCCATCAGGGGGGTGAAATCCCGGTCTTCGGCCCTGATAAATCCTTCTTTGACCAGGTAGTCATACCGGGCATACATGGCTGCTGCCTTGCGAATATCTCCTATCTGCCTGTAACTCAGTGCCAGGTCTCGGTACGACTGGGCGTAGTGTGGCCGCAGGATAAAGATCTCCTTGTAGAGCTCGTGCGCCTTTTGATCATCACCCATTGTCTGATACAGATAGGCCAGGGCTTTCAGGCCCACGGGGTTCTCCTGGAAGAGGTGCCAGTGGTCTTCGATGATCTGGTCTGCGAACTGCGCATTGCCCCACTTGGCCGCAAAATATCCAAAAGCATCCAGGAAATAGTATACGGAGCTCCGGTACATTTCAGCCTGGTCTTTATAGACTTCCATGGCCTTCCTCTCTGACGGGCTGGCGTATAATTCCTGCAGGTAGACCGGGAGGTTCTTTCCGGCCTGTTCCTTGCTCAGGGCATTGCCTTCGTAAACATTATTTCTCAATAAGGCCTGATCATAAGGTCCGCCTGTTCTGGGGTCCCTGTAGGTATTTGCTCCTTTGGTATTGATGACGACAACCCCTCCGTTGGCAGCTCCACCATACTTAGTGACCAGTCCGAGACCGCTGAGTATGGCTACACGTTCAATGTTCTCTACCATGATAAAGTCGGGATATTCATTTAAAATAAGACCATCCACGTCATAAATCGCCGGGAACATTCCCATGGAAGACCCCCTGAGATATATTTTGGGCCTGAAAGGGCTTTCACCAAGTCTTTCCACACGGACACCGGCAAATCTGAACTGAATGAGAGAAGCGAGGTCAAAGTTTCCGTAAAGCAATTGCGACTTATCGATGATCCTGACCGAAAAATTTGTGATCTCCTTATCGAGGATCCCAAAAGCAGTGTTGATCAGGTTCTTATTGCTGTTGTATTCCTGTCGCAGCTGGGCCTGGCTTTTGATCTTGGTCTTTTCGACCACCACTTCGTCCAGGACATTGACGGCTGAATTCAACTTGACATTCAGGACAGAGCTCACATCCTCCACGATAATTTCCATATCCGAAAGACCGGGATAAGAAAAGGTCACCATATCTCCTGCCGTGGTCCGCAGTTCGTATTTCCCGCTGCTGTCTGTTTTTACAGTTTCTCCGGTTTTCTGGGAAGTGATTTCCGCGTTGACCAGGGCTGCATCCATGGCAGAAACTTCCCCTTTTATGGTCACTTGTTTTTCCTGTGCCTTCAGGATCATGACAGCACACAGGAAGCAAAGGATGAAGACGATCTTTTTCATAATTTCTTTTTTATAGCATTGACTTTCAGGCTTATCGAACGCCTGAAGTCGTATAAAATTACGAAAAATTCCGATTCAATCTACAAGGATCTCCGCCAGGGTCTTCGTCTCTTCGGGCGTTGTAAAAGACCGTATGATCTCCCTGGATTTTTGATCTGGGGACCCGAAATTCTGATACAGGGTACACTTGAGGACCAGGGGAACCTGGTTGGTAATATCCACGTGTCCCTGATAGGTCGCATTCAGGAGCCATTTGCCTTGCACCCCATCCCCGTAGAACTCGAATTCCTCAGAACTATATCCGTTGATGATCTCATCCTTCATCCTTTCGGAGCTGCTCATGGTGTTGTGTTCCCAGTTAAAAAAGCGATTTTGGGGGTTGACGAACTGCAGGCTGAACTCGGCCTGAGGGTCATTCCACTCAAAGACGAGTCGCACATTATACTTGAGGTTGTTCATTAATTGAGGCGGAATTGAGATAGTATTCAACGCTCCCCTATGCCTGAAGACCAGGTTTTTTATTTCCCGGACCACCGTTTTGGAAACACTGTTGGCACTGATGGGAGGTGTAATCGTATTCCCGTGAAGGGCAAGAAGGTCCTGCAGGGCGTCCTGGTAGTCGCCCGTCTCCTTTTTGGCAACCGCAATATCGAGATAGGCCTGGGTGTGTTTCCGGTCAATTTCAAGGATCTCTTCATTGATACGGATGACATCTTTGTACTTGCCAACCCCGGAGAGGGCCAGGGATACCGCTTTCAGGGTATTGATATCCTTGGGAAAAAGTTCCAGGACCCCCGAGATGATGACCGCTGCCCTGTCTTTGTCCTCCTTTTTAAAGAATTCATAAGCCTCCAGGAAGAAATCCACCCCCCGGTCGGCGGCAGCCCGCAATCTGAGGTATTCCTCATAGGCCTTTTCGGGGGTGCCGGAGCGCTCCAGGGCGGTAATCAAATCGGATTTGGATGCCTTTGTGCCTGCATCTGCGCCTCTATACACATTGTCCGTAAGCCTGGCCAGGTCTACCGGCTGGCCCGCAGCTTTAGCGCCTGCTGCACTCTTGGTGGTGATAAGGATCACCCCATTGGCCCCGAGGCTGCCATACCGGTTTGTGGCTGCGTATCCCTTGAGAACGGAGATGGAGGCAATATTGTCCGGATTTACAAAATTGAAAATAGCCTGGCTCGAGGAGGACGCCCCACGGGAGGAATCCGACTGGCGCTGGGGTACGCCGTCTATGACCACAAGGCTGTAGTTATTCCCGAGGATGGAGGTATTGGACCGCATGGTCGCCCTGCTGATATCCTCCGTATTACCCAGGTTGACGTTAGAGAATTTATTGAGAACAGTCTGGGATACATCGGTCTGTATGGGGGTAATGTCGTCATCACCTAGGCTCTGTACGGCATAGCCTATTTTTTCTGCATTCTCTTTTCCATACCCCGTATCGACCTGGGCGGCTTCCTCCTGTCTCTTTTCCACCAGGACCACCTCTTCCAGGGTAAAGACATTACCCTCGAGAAAAATGTTCATCTGAGATGTATCCTCCACAGGTACGTATTTATAGGTATTCCTGCTCCTGCTGCTGACCAGCAAGCTGTCTCCGGGTTGAGCTTCAATGGAAAAACTCCCGTCCAGTACGGTGCGCACTCCTCCGGCCTCCCCTTTTACGGTGATGACCACATCCGGGACAGGTACATTGTCTATGTATACCTTACCCCTGACGGTGTTCTTTGCCGGAGGAACGGGTTTTCTAAGGCTGCTGATATTCTCGGGCAGGATGGCCGCAAAGTCCATTAAGCGGTACCGGTTGATCAGGGCCGTCCTTTTGAGGAATTCCTCATCCCGGTAAGGTGAACTGTTGATCAAAAAGCTTTTGGGAGGCAGGTCGGGGTAATCCCCCTCGTAGATCCGGTTCCCGTCTGTAAAGAGGTAAATATTGGGATGTTTCGCAAGGCCTTTGAGCTGTGAATACTCATTGGCCCCATCATAGGTCAGGGATTGGAGATCCTTCCTCAGGTCTTCCCACTGCCCCTGTGCAATCGTGTAATTCTTTTCCGTGATCTGCAGATTGAAAAGCACAAGTTGTACCCGCTGGTCCGGAGACCTTTGGAAAACCTTGTCTAAAATGGACAGGTCCTTTTCCAGGTCCCGGTCCTTGGCAGAAAGGGATACATCCCAGAAGATGGTCGTATTCGGGTTTGCTTCCTGCTGTGCGCTGAGGAAGGAACAGATGAGGAACCCCATCATGAGGGTTAATCGGGTTGATTTCATATCACTGGCCCTGATGGGTTAAGGGTCTGGGGATAAGGAGTAATTCCGTCTGTCTGCCGTTCACATACCTAAAGCCCTCCTTTCCATAGAACCCGGCTTCTTCCAGCATGATCCTGATATCCCGTTTCCATTCGGGAAGGTAGACGGTGGTATTGAGTTCGATGGCATAAACCGTATCGGGATTGAGGGGATAATTCTCCCCATCGTCCTTCATCACCCCATCCTGGGCGTCCCACATCCCTATGGTCGTTCCCGCTGAATGTCCGTAAGACCCCAGGGGATGCGTATAAATAGCAGGTCTGAGCCCTTCTGCCCTGCCTGCTTCCAGTGCTTTTGCGAGTATCTCATTCCCTGTGAGGCCCGTTCTCATGTTATCAGTGAGGTGATCCTGTACCCGGTTGCCTTTTCGAAGGGCTTCCACCAGGAATTCGGGCGGGGAAGTTTCTCCAGGCCTGAGGACATAAGCCAGTTCCTGGCAATCCGTATTGAGCCTAAGATAGGTGATCCCAAAATCACAGTGCAGCAGATCACCTGGCAGGATCAGCATATCTTCCGGCCTGCCGGAAAAGGAATACAAATGTCCCACGAGAGCCTCCTCTGAACGCTGAATGTCCACGGTGGGATGGAACCAGGTCTCCAGGCCCATTTCTGTGACCTTCTGCCGCATCCACCATTCCACATCAGAGGTCGTTGTAACCCCGGGAGTAATGACTTTCTCTGAAAAAGCCTCGGCAATAATTTCATGAGTAATGCTCACCAGCTGGGAATAGATGACCATCTCCCTTTCAGTTCTGGTCTCAATCCACCTCACCGCCAGTTGTTCAGCAGACACTACTCGCTTCTGGTAGGCCTTGGGGAGATACGACATGAATTCCTCATAATCGGTCTTGTCGAGCCCGTCTGCAATATTGTGGTCCTTCGAAAAATTAAGGCCTATTCGTTTGGGATCCCTCTTGTTTATAATTGCCATCAGGCGCTTCCACTGGTCGGGTTCCTTCTCCTTGTCCCAGGCAGAGACGATGTTCTTCCCCACGTTGTATCGGGCCACCGCCAGTTTTTCAATACGGTTATTCTGCGCGTCCCTGTAGAATACCAGCATAGTCCGACGCCGGGCATTGAGCCATGTGGCTGGTAGCATCGTCCTCAGGACCGGATCCTCGTTGTACTCCCTGGAGATCAGGATCCACATGTCGATCCCCGTCTTATCCATCAGTTCAGGCAGGAGGTTATTGAAACGTTCGTCCAGGATCTCGTCAATAACAGCTGCCCTTTCTTTCTCATGCAGTATGTGCTGTCCAAAAGAAAACTGGGTGCTAAGTGCGAGCAGAAGAATGAAGAAAAATAAACTTCTTGCCCTACGCCATTTGATTATAGAGAGGTCCATTAAATTCACTTGTATATAATTTGAGTTTGTATTCATCCCATTAGAAACCGTTACCTGTTTCTGTCCGTTCCTGACTCTTTAAAAGAATCGGCACCTCGGTTTTAAAGGATTTCCTTCCTGATACTATCGCGCTTCACCTTTCCGGATTCCGATTGCGGAAAGCTTTCCAGATGATGTATTTCTTTTGGTATTTCAAATTTATCCAGATTCTTCATCCCCGAGATCTTATTGAGCAGGTCGGGATGCCTCTCTTCGCCTTCTACCACCAGGATCAACTTTTCACCCAGAGTGTCGTCCGGTTTGGACGTGAGGATAAACCTGCCGTTGACCACTGGTCTCAATTTTTCCTCTATTTGTTCCGGGATGAGCTTAACCCCTCCAGAGTTGATGACGTGGTCCCATCGGCCCAGCCAATCGAATTCGGTTTCTGAGACCAGATTTACCAGGTCATTGGTCTTCAGGGCATCCAACCCCAGTTCGGGGGCGTGTATGACCAGGCAGCCCCTCTCATCGACAGAGACCGTGATGCCCGGGAGGGTGTGAAAGTGTTCACCTCCTCCTACCTGGGGAACCTGCTTATCCACTTCAATATATCGCACGGCGATATGCGAACAGGTCTCGGTCATTCCATAGGTCTCATAAATCCGGGTATTGCAGCCTTTCAGACTTTCCCGGAGTTTTTTTGGGATGGGAGCTCCGCCGACCAGCAGGGTCCCGATCCTGGAAAGTTCTCCTAAGGATTTCTCGAGCTGCATGGGTACCATGGCACAGACGTCATACTGTTTATCCAATCCACTCAGAGGTGTGGAGGAAGGGATTACGGTATCCAGGGAAAGTCCAAGTACCATGGCCCTTACTAGCATCATTTTGGCAGCGATATGATCTGCAGACAAACACAGAAGGGCGGTGGATTTTTCCCGGATCCCAAAGTAGGACCCGGTAGCCAGGGCTGAATTCACCATCGCTTGCTTGCTCAGGGTGATCGTTTTGGGTTTGCCGGTAGAACCCGAGGTCCTGACCACCACTTCTTCCCTGGGCGAGATCCAGTCCATCAGGAAGTCGCCTATCAGTCGTTCTTCCTTATCCCCCTCCTTGATCAGGCTGTAAGCCACATCCTTGAGTTCGTGATGGGTGTAATGAAATCCCTGGAGTTTAAAATGGGGGTGTATATCGCTAAAATGTCTTTGCATGTGTATGATTTTGAAGAAATTCCTCTTTTGAAGCTACCCGCCCGGTCAGTTTTTCCTTCCAGTCTGTCCACCCGTATTTTTTGGAAAAGAAGTACAGCAAGAGAGGAAAAAGGATGAATACGGGTACCAGGATATCCCACCCCAGAACCGGGTCAGAAATGTCGCGGTACACGGAATTGGTCTGAAAAGCCGTCCAGTCTGCGGTGACCAGCAGGGCTCCAAAGAGGTTGTTCGCCGCGTGGAATCCCAGGGCCAGCTCCAGGCCCTCATCCATCAGGGTAATGATGCCCAGGAAGAGGCCGGTACCTATATAAAAGATCATGACTCCCGGCCCGAGTTTTTCGACCTCGGGATTTCCCAGGTGCATCAGGCCGAAGAGCAGGGAGGTAACCACCAGGGGCAACCAGCGATTGCGAGCCAGCAAGCCGATCCCCTGCATCATATGGGCGCGAAACATGTACTCTTCGAAGCTGGTCTGCAACGGGATCAAGAGTACCGCAATGGCAGCCAGTTTCAGAAAAGGCACCAGCTCAAAATTCCATCTGAAATCCTCAGGGGAAAAGTACACGTCTACCAGGGTCATCAATACAGTGATCCCTCCCCACAGTAGAAATGCGAAGCCCATTCTCTTCCAGTCGATTCGCTTTCTGGATGTGGTAAAAGCCCGGATCGACTGGGTCTGTACGAGCTTTACCCATCCAAGAAGGAAAAAGAGTCCTAAAGCCAACGGAAAGAGCAACAGGATGAGGACCACATTGGAGCCCAGCTGTTCGATCAACTCCGCCATCATCACGTCGACACTTACAGGAGAGTAGAGGATGGAAATATAGTTGAAGACCATAAAGATGATGAAGCCCAAAGGCAGGATCCAAAACTTCCAGTGGGCAAAACTCCCCTCGTATCCTTGTTCGATATACATGTTTTTCAAATAAGATTCATATTCCACGGCCTGTCCTTTCGATACCAGAGGTGGCCGTCCTGTACCTCCAGCGGACTTTCTATATTGTTTGAGAACAGCTGTCCCGTTCCCAGGCCCTGCGGCATGGGGTTCCCGAGAGTAAAGGTCCACTGGGCGATGGCATTGAGCCCTACGTTGCTCTCCAGGGCACTGGTGACCCACCAGCCTGTTCCCGTTTCGCCGGCCAGGGCGATCCATTCTTCACTTCCCCCGTATCCCCCCACCAGGCTCGGCTTCAAGATAATATAATGAGGATTGATTATATGTAGCAATTCTCTCTTTTTTGTTTCAGAGGTCACGCCGATCAACTCCTCATCCAGAGCAATATCAACCAAACCGGCTTCGCAGAGCTCTTTCATGAGCTCAGGCTGACCCGGCTTAACGGGTTGCTCAATGGAATGGATGTCGAGAGCTGCCAGTGACTCTAACTTCTGGAAAACATCTTCCCGTCCAAAAGCTCCATTGGCATCTACCCTTAGTTCGATCTCTTCCGCTGAATACCCAGTTCTGATGGCCTTAAGGATATCGATCTCAGTTTCAAAATCGATGGCCCCGATCTTCATTTTCAGGCAGTTGAAGCCTGCATCCACCTTTTGTTTGAGTTGTTCTTCCATATACTTCCGGTCGCCCATCCAAATGAGGCCATTGATGGCAACGGGTGCAGCGGATTCGGTAAAGGCCGATGGATACAGAATAAATGGGTCCCCGGACCCCAGAGAAATAAATGCCTGTTCAAGTCCGAATTGGATACTGGGATAGGCCGAGAGTGCTGACAGGAGGGATTCGAGCCCCATCTCTATGTTCCGGCAAACCCATTGAAGCTTTTGTTCGTAATCCGGGACATCGTCCACGCTCAGTCCTCTGAAAACAGCACACTCCCCTATCCCCGTCTTATCGCCATCCCTCAGGATGAGGAACCAGGTCTCTTTCCGGGTAAGGACCCCCCGGGAAGTACCCCCTGGCTTGATAAATTGGAGCAGGTGTCTTTTACAGGATGCTTTCATATGGGAATGCTGCAAATTTAGCTATATTTTGACTCATAAAAAGATCTTGTACATGAGGATTAAAGACCGGGTCATATGGATCACCGGAGCTTCTTCCGGTATAGGCGAAGCCCTTGCCTATAAACTGAGTACTCAGGGAAATACCCTGATCCTTTCTTCCAGAAAAGAGGAGGATCTGTTGAGGGTCAGGGAGCACTGCGAGCACCCGGGTAGAGTGATGGTCCTTCCCCTGGATCTCGGCAGGAGCGAGAAGATGGAAGCGATCACGGACACGGCCATTAAAATGGCAGGACGGATAGACATGCTGATCAATAACGCCGGGGTGAGTCAGCGCTCCCTGATCTCTGAGACCTCCCTGCACGTCTACAGGGAACTCATGGAGGTCAATTACTTGGGGACCCTAGCCCTGACCAAGGCCCTGTTGCCCCATTTTATCGAGAAGGGAGGAGGACATTTCGTTACGGTCACCAGCCTGATGGGCCGGTTCGGAAGTCCGCTAAGATCCGGATACTGTGCCGCCAAACACGCCCTGCACGGATTTTTCGATGTGCTGAGGATGGAACATGAAAAGGACGGGGTCAACGTCACGCTGATCTGTCCGGGATTTGTCCGGACCCGCGTGGCCTATAATGCCCTTACCGCAGACGGTAGTTCGCAGGGAGTGAATGACAAGGCGACGGGTGAAGGCATGAGACCGGAGGTCTTTGTCCGTAAGATGATCCGGGCCATCGAAAGGGGAAAGTTCGAGGCGTACATCGGCGGCAGGGAGGTCTCAGGCATTTACCTGAAGCGATTTTTTCCCCGTCTCCTCCACAAGGCGGTCCTCAGGAGCAGGGTGGTCTGATCAGAGGGTAAGCGTCTCCCCTATCGCGAGCAGGTGTAATTTCTTGCCTGCTTTCTCGAAGGTGTCCCTGGCAGCCTTATGGTCGATCTCTATATACCCAAAGGTATCGTAGTGATATCCCAGTACCTTATCGCATTCCACAAAATCCGAGGCCACTACGGCATCCTCTATCCCCATCGTAAAATTGTCCCCGACAGGCAGCACGGCCAGATCGAGTTTAAATTGCATCGGGATGAGTTTCATATCCATGGTCAGGGCCGTATCCCCGGCAATATAGATGTTCTTCCCGTCGGCACTCAGGACAAATCCGCCCGGTTGTCCCCCGTAGGAACCATCAGCAAAGGAGGACGTATGAACCGCCTGCACATATTTCAGAGTACCGAAGGGAAATGTCCAGCTTCCCCCGTGGTTCATGGGGTGAACTTCGCATCCTTTCTCCTGGAAATGCATGGCGATCTCGTAATTGCTGATGACCGTAGGCTTGCTGTGTTTCGCGATCTCTTCCACATCCAGGACGTGATCCTGGTGCGCATGGGTAAGGAGGATAAAGTCGGGCTTAAGGCCTTTTAGGGAAATCGTATCCTTGACCATGGGGTTACCGGTGATAAAGGGATCCACGAGGAGGGTGTGCTCTGAAAGTTTAATGGACAGGGTAGCGTGCCCCAGAAAGGTGATTTCCATAAGATTCGATTTTAGTGGCCCTAATTTATTTAAAATTGAACCAAAATCGAACCCCTTCCGTGGTTTTATCGATATTTAAAGTGGATTGCAACTGGTTGACCAGGCGGTTCATCAGCCTGATACCCATGGAAGAATTGGCCCTGTCCTCTGAATCCTCGGGAAGCCCAATCCCGTTGTCCGTGTATTCAAAATACCCCTGATCCCCGTTCTTTCGAAGGTGGATATAGATCTTGGCGTTCTCGCTGTCTTCCGGAAAGGCGTATTTGAAGGAATTCGATACCAGTTCATTCAAGATGAGGCCAAAAGGGATTGCACGATCTATGTCGAGTTCCACCCCTTCTGCATCGATGGTGATATTGATGTTGTGCCCCCCTTTCATAAACACGGATTGTACACTGTTCACCAGGCTTTCGATATACCCCTGCATTTCGATCACGGAAAGGTCGTCGTTCTGGTAGAGTTTCTGGTGGATAAGCGCCATTGCCTTTACCCGACTCTTGCCTTCTTCCAGGGCTTCTATAGCCGCCTTGCTCCGGGTGTTCTTGGTCTGCAGGCTCAGCAGACTGGACACCATCTGCAGGTTGTTCTTTACCCTGTGATGGATCTCCTTCAGGAGGGAATCCTTTTCTATGAGGGCATTTTCAATGATGTGTTTTTGTTCGGCTATCAACCGCTGGTTCTTGATACTCTTTAAATAGGCAAAGACCAGCCCCGCAAAACCGAGGAGGGTGAAAATAAGAGATATGAATATCAGGTTGCTGCGCTCGTCCATGGCGGCCATATCGCTCTTGGTCTGTTCCATAGCCAGGGTCGTCTCATTCATCTTTCTTCGAGTGGCCTCCAGGTTCTCCTCGGAGATAAGGGACGCCAGCTGCTGCCTTTTAATGGCCGATTCGCTGGCCTCCAGGGAATCCTGAATCCGCACATTTTTCTTGAGGTATTCCGACAACTTTTCGTAATCCCCCAAGCGGTCGTAATAGGCTGCGAACAACCGGTTTTTTTTGATGGTCTGACTGGTCTTGGAAAGCTCTAGGTCGAGATCGAGGTATTCCTTGGCCACCTTCAGTCGTTCCATCCTCAGATGACACTCGGCCAGGAAGAGCACATTTTCGTTTACATCATCTGAAGCCCTGCCTATATTGTTTTCCTCTATGGTGGCAATACTGGTTTCCAGGTAGGGAATAGCCTTATCGAACTGACCCATCTGGGCGTAGCACTTCCCTATATTCCCGTCAATGATCCCTTTGAGGATGTTGGCCCTGATGATTTCACTTTCAGTCTTTACCGTCATCATGTCATTGAGGTAGACGTTGATAAATCCATTGGCCTTCGAGAAATTGGTCAGGGCGGTAGAGGTAGATTTGTCTAACAGGAGATATTTCCCGATGGAATTGTGGTATTCGGCCCGTGAGAAATAATCATTTTCCTCTATGGTATTCGCTTTCTCCTGGATGTACTCCTTCATGGCCTGGCGATGCAGGCCCAGGTTGGAGTAAATGTCATAGAAGGAGATCTTATCCTTGAGTCCGAGCTCCCTTTTCTGCTTGCGGATCTCTACTTGCTTGTCGTATAGTTCAAGACGGGCGTAATTGTTGTCCAGGAGATTCAGGAGGATCTCCGTGGTTTCCATGTCGAGTTTGTGCTTCTCACTGTAGATCCTGGTAGCTTCTGAGACACTCTTGTCATAATCCCCAATGTCAAAATAAATCTGGGATTTGATCAGCCTGTATTTTTTAAGTGAGGTAGAGTCGCCTCCTATCTCTGCATTCTTGATGTAACGCTCAACTGCATCCAGCCAGTCATAGGCAGAATGCGTGCTGTACCTGTTTACCGTCTCAAAGAAGATGCTGAACCTGTCAGATACGGAACCCGACTGCTCGAATTTTACCAGGGCGTCATTGTCAATGGGATCCAGATCCTGGGAGTATCCCAAGGCGGAAAGCATAACGAGCAGGAAAATTAAAAAAATGCTGTGCTTTTTTGCCATATCACCCTCCTTGAGGAGTCATTAAAACAGGTTGTCTTTCCGGGACTTTACCGGCTGTAAATCGACCCTCAAAATTACCATTATTTAACGGCCAGTTTAAAAATATGTTGTAAACAAAGAGGTTTGTGTGGTGATCTTCCCCACGAGGCTTTAAAGGCAGCTTTGATTTCAGGTGTTTCCTGTTGAGTTTCAAGGTTTCGTTTCGAGTCAGTTTTATTCCAAAACCAGGGCATAAAAAAAGCTATGCATCGCTGCATAGCCTTTCGGTCATTCTTTAAAAAAAGGTAAGATTTGGGATGTTCGTAGAACGCTTAAAAATAGGCTTAGCTGACCCGGAGACCATCACTTTGTTGTGAAAACCCTCCAAAGTGTTGTGAAATAGCAAAAATTGTAGGTGAATAAATTTTGACTTACAATTTGCCTGTAAATCCATAAATGGACTACAAAAAAAGGGTCCGCCTTATTCAGACGGACCCTTTTACGAGAACACTATATGAAAATGAAAAAAAGGTAATTCCTGATTTTCACTCCAAATTACCTCAACTGAAGATCAATGAAAAAAGATTGTTGTCAAAACGGGTCAAATTGTGGTGTAGCGAAGATTCTAACGCTTTGAGGCCGTCAAAAAGATCAAAAAGAAGGATAAAATGTCTAGGAATTCATCGCCGAGATGATGAACTCTTTGAATTCCTTGGAGATCGGGATCAGGGTATTGTTGATCATGATATCCTTGGAATTGATAGCGTCGATGTGATCTACGTTGACGATGTAGGACTTGTGCGCCCTGTAGAACTTATTCTTGGGCAATTTTTCCAGATAATCCTTCAGAGGGGATCTCACCAGGAATTTCTTGTCAACCGTATTCACCTCCAAATACACATTGTCTGCTTTGATAAATCGGATATCCTCAAACTGGATTCGGTAATAAAGGTGTTGTTTCTTGACGAATATGGAATCCTTCAGGACGGAATTGGAGACCACCTTTTCCGTGGTGTCCTCGCCAGCACTCTCCCCTTTCTTCTCTGAATAATCGTAATTGGAAAGGGCGATCTCAATGGAGGTATAGAGGTCCTGCTGCTCAAAAGGCTTCACCAGGTATCCGTTGGGTTTAACCGTTTTGGCATTCTCCACGGTAGCCCTGTCTGAGTTGGAGGTCACAAAGATGAACGGGATGTTGTAATTCTCGCGGATGTGTTTCCCGAGGTCGATCCCCGTCTTGTCGGAAGCGAGGATGATATCGATCAAAACGAGGTCTACGTGCTTGTTCTTCAGGACTTCTTCAGCTTGCTCATAGACGATGACGTTATCGACGATCTCGTAACCAATTTCTTCCAGCATGGACTGCATATCGTCGGCGATGATCACATTATCTTCAACAATAAGGATCTTGATGGGCTCTTCCAAAATGTATGGGGTTTACAAAGGTTATGGTTCTCAAATTTACGAAAAAATATTAAACGTAAGATAAAAGAATCCTGCCAGGGCGAAGGTGCTAAGGGCTACTTTTTTCAGTTCAGGATCGAAGTTTTCAGGCTCTTTCACCCCGTGTACTTTAAGGATGTGAAGCCCCAGGGGCACATAGGCCAGGAGGCACAGGTAATGAGTCCAGTCCGTGCTGTAAATCGAGAGGTAAACCGCCATGCAGACTACGGAAAGAAGGAGAAGGGCATAATGATACCGTTTGGCATTTCGCATACCCAGCTTTACGGCAAGGGTGTTTTTTCCAGCCTTTGCATCGGAAGCGGAATCCCTCATGTTATTGAGGTTCAGGACGGCCGTACTCAGCAATCCGATTGCCACTGCGGGAAGTGCGTCCGTGGCCCTGAGGTCTTTGGTGTAGAGAAAGAGGGTTCCCAGAACGGCCAGTAAGCCAAAGAAGCCAAAGACGAAGAGATCTCCCAGACCTTTATACCCATAGGCAGAATCTCCCACGGTATACCGGATGGCTGCCCAAACCGCCAACGCTCCCAGAAAGGTGAACAAAAGGAAATACGCCGGGTAGCCGTTAAACGCCTCGTAGAGAAGCATTCCCATAAACACCAGGGTGATAAGGACGCAAAGCAGGATCCCGCTTTTCAGTTCCCGGGCGGTAAGAGACCCGCTTTGCATGGCCCGTGCGGGTCCTATCCGTTCCTCGTTGTCAGTGCCTTTGATGCCATCCCCGTAATCATTGGCCAGATTGGAGATGATCTGCAGCCCAAGGGTGCTCAATAGTGCCCATATAAAAATAGCAGTATCTGATTTACCGTAGATGGAAGCCATGCCCGAGCCGACGAGAATGCCGGACACTGATAAAGGCAGGGTCCTCAGACGAACCGCACTTACCCAGGCTTTTGCTTTCAATACTTTAATTGGCAGGTTCTATTTTAAGTCGCTTCCCGTCCTTATACGAAGCCACAAAGGCATCTTCAAAACCGATGTTTACGAGTTGCTTCCTGAATTTCTGAGCTTCTTCCAGGGTCTCGAAATTGCCCAGAGAATAAGAATAAAAAGGATTGGTCTTTACGAAGAGTGTATTGTTCAATGACTTTGAGGAAAGGGTGAGGTTATTGTCCACAAAGGACTTAACCTGAACAGAATAGATCGTTTCTTTTTCCAGGAAATTCTTGGCAAGGTAAAAATCCTTTACAAGGCTCAACTCTTCGTTCTCTTTCTTCAGGTTGTCTATGCGGGATTTAAAACTCTCGAGGCTGTCAAGGGGAACAGAAAAGCTGGTTTCGGACTTATTGAAGTTTGAGGTGCTCCACCCCGCTGTAAAGGAGGTAATCGCCAGTGTAGCGATGAGGAAAAGCACGGTAACCCCGGCGAAGATATTCCTCTGTATCTTGCTTCGTTTAAGTTCCTTGTTCTTGTATTTGATCTGGTCCAGCAGGCGCTCATTGATGATCTGGGCCTTGTCTATATCCTTGTGAAGTTCCAGCAAGTCACTCTCCTCTATGAATGGCATAAAATTCCGGGTTTAAAAAGTGGGAGATAAATATAACCAAAAAGCTAAGAATCAAAAAAATAATAGCCCTTAATTGGACAAGAAAATGCAGTGTGGATTCGCCAATTCCGGACAAATGTAAAAACCAGGCTGCACCATGCCTATTTCACCATGCGGATCCCATCCCCGGAAAGATCTATTTTCCTGGCCTTGTAAAGCGTGCCCAGGGCTTTTTTAAAGGTCTTTTTGCTCATCGGGAACACGGCCCTGATATCCTCCGGACTGGAGGCATCGCTGAGGCTGAGGTAGCCCCCTTCTTCCTGAAGTCTTCGGTAGATCAGGTCGGCTGCCGGTTCCAGAACCTTTAACCCAACGGGCTGCAGGACGATGTCGAGTTTTTTATCCGGTCGCACATTTTTGACATAGCCTTTCATGGAATCCCCTGCCGAAATTTTCCGGAAGACATCACTGTGGAAAATGAGGCCACGGTACCCGTCATTCACGATCACTTCCCACCCTAATTCCGTACGGCGGTAAACGAGCAGGGTAACCTCTTCATTGACCGACAGCTGAGGTTCGTCCTTCCTGAGGTGCCTGCTAATGCGAGTTGAGCCCACCATGCGGAATGACTTCTCATCCAGATAGCAATACACCACTGCCCAATTCCCGGCCTCGAGTCTGCTCTCCTGTTCCCGATACGGTATTAGAAGATTCTTCTCCAGTCCCCAGTCCACAAAGGCCCCGATCTCATTTACTTCGGCCACCCGGAGGTAGGCGAAACCGTTTCGTTTTACAAAAGGTTTAAGGGTGGTGGCAATGGGCCTTTCCTCATGATCCAGATAACAAAAGACCTCGATCTCCTGCCCGATCTCAAAATCCTCCGGAACATATTTAGAAGGAAGCAAGAGGTCGTCCACATCCTCATCACCCAGGAATAAGCCCACACTGGTATTTCTGAGGATAGTAAGTTTGTTGTAGTTTCCCAACTCGATCATAGCAGGACAGGTTTGTAAGGGTAGTGTAAGGAGAAAGAGAAGTCCAATTTAAAATGAGATTCAACCATATACTGCTTCCTTCCCGAATTTCCGGGTCAGAAGGTAATAGATCACAGCCCTGTACTTGGTCCGCTCGGAGGTCCCGTATGTGTTCATGACCTCCCGAATGGCAGCATCCAGATCCCCGGATTCTTGAAGACCCAGTTTCCCGATCAGGAAATTGTGCTTAACCCTGTACAGTTCCTTCTCGTCCGTACCTGATACATTGGCCGAATCCCGGTTATAAATGGATGGGCCCAAACCAATGGTCACTTTTTTCAGCAAGGCCATGTCGGGTTCCAGGCCGAATTTCTCGCGCAAGGCCGTTGCGTATTTCTCTATGAGTTCGTCTCTTTTGTTTGCCATGGGATGAGATTAGGTTTGTGATTTGCCGGATGAAGATAGAAAATCGAAATAGGAGAGCAAAATCCGGTCGTTCAGATCGGAGGGCGTTTTTACTTCCAGTAGCTGGGGCCGGTCTGTTGGGTCGAAGAACCCTTTTAGAGCCGTCCGGAGTTCTTCTTTTGTGGCAGCCGACCTGTAGTGCAGTCCGTGCAACTCACAGGCGGCTTTGGCACTGAGCTCATGGGAGGTCTCAAAAAAGGTCTTGAAATTTGCCGTATCCTCTTTTCCCGGCAGGATACGGAAGATCCCCCCTCCCCTGTTGTTGATCAGGATGATCCTGAGGTCAGGCCGGAGATACTGGTTCCAGAGCCCGTTAATATCGTAGAAGAAGCTAAGGTCGCCTGTGATCAGGACGGTCGGTTCCGGGAAATGCACGGCCGCCCCCACTGCCGTGGAGGTACTCCCATCGATCCCGCTGGTCCCCCGGTTGCAATAAACCGCCTGGTGTTTTCCCATGTCGAAAAGCTGGGCATAGCGAACCGTGGAGCTGTTGGCCAGCTGTACCATCACCCCTTTGGGCAAACTCTCAAGGATCTTGTCAAAAGCCCACATATCCGAAAAAGGGATCTGGTTCAGGTATTCTGCCCTCTTGCTGACAAAGCGATCGCGCACCTCCAGCCATCGACTCTGATAATCACTCTTTACTTTTTTCACGCCCGGCAGGAAGGAAGACGAAAAGGCATTCGGCGTACAGCGGAAATGGCGAACCTGGGCAAAATAGGTGTCATAGGCCTTTGTCTCATGCACGTGCCAGTGCTCTTTCGGTTGATGGGTTCTCAGGAAGGCTTTGATCTTTTTGGAAACTACCAGTCCACCAAAAGTGAGGAGGATCTCTGGCTGCAGGTCGGAGAATTCCTCCGCTTTGTGATCCGACTTTTCAATGGGGGCGATGATGCTGTCGATACTCGGGATCATGCGGGGGTGGTTGAGGTTTGAGGTGGTCTCCGTGAAGATCAAAACCGATGGATCACAAGCCAGTTCCTCCAGCCATTCAGAGTCTAATTGCCCCTCGGCCATTACCCCGACCAGTACCATTTTGCGCTGCGCCCTATTCCATTGATCGAGATAGGCAGACAGATCTCCAAGGGCCTCCTCGCTCCTCTTTGGTTTGCTGATTTTCCTTTGGACGAGTCCCGGAGCGGAAACCGTATTGTAAAGGGGCTCTTCAAAAGGGATATTGATATGTACGGGCAGGGACTTTGTAAAAAGCACTTCCATGGCCCGACCTATCTCCTCTCTGTTAAAAGACTCCACCTCCTTTTGCTGCTCTTCCAGGGGTACACCTTCCCGCAATAATTTTCGGCCGTAGCGTGACACGGTATCCTCCGCGTGAGTCAGGTCGAGTTTCAGGTTTGCCGAATACCCGATATGCCGGTCGAACACATCGTCCTGCCTGATCGTCTGCCCATCCCCGATATCGATCTTGTAGGGCGGTCGGTCTGCCGAGATCACCAGAAGAGGGTGATCACTGTAGAAGGCCTCAGCTACGGCCGGGTAGTAATTGAGCAACGCACTGCCCGAAGTACACAGGACGATCACGGGTTGCCTGAGCTGTTGAGCCATCCCGATGGCAAAAAAAGCGGCGGACCGCTCGTCCACGATGCTGTAGCAAGTAAAAAAAGGATCTTCCGTAAAGCCTATGATCAGGGGTGCATTCCTGGAACCCGGGGAAATTACTATCTGGGAAATGCCAAGCTCTTTGCAGTATTGTACCAAAAGTTGAGCAGACGGTATACTTGGGTATCGCATAGGGCTGCAAAAATACGATGCAGCTACCTGCTTTCCCAATCCTGAAAGGGAAATCTACAGCACTTTGAGTACAGTTTGGCTCTTGGCCCGGGTCTCGTCCCATTCTTTCCCAGCATCGGAACTGGCCGTGATGCCTCCCCCTACGAAGATCCTGGCCCTGTCACCGAGAAATTCCATACACCTGAGGTTCACAAAGAGACGGGTTTCCCCCTCCTTGTCCCCGTGAAGCTCCCCCAGGTATCCCGTGTAGTACCCTCTGGAATACCCTTCGTTTTCCTCAATAAAGTTTCGGGCCTCCTGCAGGGGGATCCCACATACGGCTGGGGTCGGATGCAGGGCCCTGATCACCTCCGCCAGCTGTTCTGCTGTGGCCTTTCCCGAAAGTGTTGTCCTGAGGTGCCACAAATTTCCGGCCCCAACGGTCTCCACGGCAGAGGACTTTGTTTTTACGCCCATTTCTGAGAGCACCTCAACGATATAGTCCGTGACCATTCCCTGCTCCTCTTTTTCCTTCAATCCCCAGGCGGGTTCCTTTCCCTCCTCCTTTTCCATCGTCCCTGCCAGGGCCACAGTAGTAAATGCACCTTTTGAGAAGCGGACCAGAGTTTCCGGAGTAGCTCCCAGCCAGCAACCCACTTCGGGGTGGAACCAGCAATAACAAAATGCAGAGGGATAAGAGGCCAGTATTGCCTCGAAGATTTCGAGGGCCGACTTACCGGTAGGCACTTCCAAGGGCCTGGAGAGCACCACCTTCCTCAAAATTCCCTTCCGGATCGTTTTCACAGCCTTGTGGACAAGGTCTTTGTAGCGGGTCGCCTCTTCTTCGGTTTCTGTCCATGCTGCCGGGGTACTTCCCCTGCTTATGGTTTTGTAAATAGTTGCTTCGGCGGTCCTGTCGGGAAGGATCGTGAAAGCAGGCCGGTCCTGCCCAAAAGGGCTGACCACAAAGCCTGGTCGTTTGAGATCTGCCAGGGTATGCAGCCGGCCATCCTCCTGTAAGATCGCTTTCACGACAGCCTCATCCGGATACCTGAAGAGGGCGAAGGGTTTCTTTTCACTCCGGTGTTTTGCTACCTGACCTAGCAGTGATGTAAGGGTATTATTTTTTGGGGAGGGCAATGGTTGTCAGTTTACAAAGTGAAACGAGCCGGTCTTCCTCGTCAGTGATCCGGATCTCCCATAGTTGGGTAGTCCTGCCTTTGTGCACGATACTCGCTTTCGCATAGACCCAGCCCTCACGAATGCTCTTAACATGGTTGGCTGCTATCTCGATGCCCCTGACAAAAAATGAGGACCCATCGAGGAAGACATAAGAGGCTGCACTGCCTACACTTTCTGCCAGGGCCACAGTCGCTCCTCCGTGAAGGACCCCGTCTGGTTGGTGCACCTTAGGGCTGACAGGCATTTTCGCAATGAGGAAGTTCTCTCCCACATCCACGTATTCAATGTCGAGGGTCTCCATCAGCGTGTTCTTACGAATCTGGTTGCACACCTCGAGTATTTTGGTTTTGTGATCGCTCATAAATTAGATTTTGACAAAATTAAGCATTATACACTGATCGGAATAACGGAGGGAAATACTACAACCGCTTACTTGTTTTACTTTCAAATGGTGTAAAATTTTTACTTTTTTCTTA
Organism: Muriicola sp.; assembly: GCF_041567615.1. Lineage (GTDB taxonomy): Bacteria > Bacteroidota > Bacteroidia > Flavobacteriales > Flavobacteriaceae > Muriicola. Next base: position 797 of record NZ_JBFGBM010000002.1, on the reverse strand, counting down.
TCTTTAAGACAATGACCAACCTGATTACCAAAAGATTATATCTAACCAACCTGACCCGATCATTTTCCTTTTACCAAGGAGAAGCCCCACTGTTCAGCGTTATGTATTCGATGGTAATCACATGGTAAACGTGTATTTGGAAACATAGCTGAAAACTTTCAACATTTTTTTCAGGGATGGTACCCATAATTGACTGTGATTTCAGCCATAATTCCAGAAATTAGAAGCACTGCCTGAACTCTGTGACGTGAATATCGAATTAGAAAAGTACCGGTTTTACTTTGAAAGCCTGCTTGAGAATCCGCTTTTCGAAAGCGTGTCTCCAGAGGCGATCAGAGAGCTGCTGCGATTATCCAGAACGAGGAACTGCGATCGGCATACCTGTGTACTGGACACGACAGATGTTTCCTACCATTTCTTCATTATTATCAGGGGCAAGGTCAAGGTCTATGTCATCGATCATAAAAAAGACCGCAAACTCACCCTGACCTTGCTGAAGACCAATGATGTCTTCAGCGTGATGTCTCTCTTTGGAGGCCTTAAGCGCAAGGTGTATTACGAAACACTTGAAAGGTCTGAGATGCTGAGTATCCCTTTGCCGGAGATGAAAAACTGGTTGAGAAAGAACCACAATTTCAGTCTGGCCCTTATGAAATATATGGCTGTCAAGATTCAGGGATTGGAAAATTCGGTCTCCGGAATTGCCCTGGAGGATATCCCCACCAGGCTCGCGAAGTTGCTGTATCAGAATATGGACAATGAGACCGGAGTTATCAATCATATTAGCTCATTATCCC
>NZ_JBFGBM010000001.1:0-51087 GCF_041567615.1 Muriicola sp. | reverse complement strand
GATGGCAAGACCGGGTTGCTGGTCACCTATACCCAGGGAGGAGATACACCGGGAGACTCCTACTTGTGGGAATTGAATGATGAGTTGTTTCCGGTAAAATTCAGAATGTGGGTTCAGATACTTCCCCTGAAAGGCTTGTCAGCCACCTGGGAAGGTTGGCAGAAGACAGAGAACGGGGTATGGTTACCCCAATTTCACAAGGTAGGCCCTTTGACTTTGGATTTGGGAGATGTTTCCGCTGCCAGATAGCCTAGGCCTTTAATTGTTTTTTCAATTCTTCCATGGATTGTTGTAGCTGACGCAGGAGGCCGTTCTCAGTGGTCGCATCAACCCCGAACGTAATCTTGCTGCTCACCTGCCAAACCTCCTGTATTTGATAGGGTTCTATTTCATAAGGTGGATAGGATTCGTTCAGGGAGATCAACAGGATCTTATTGGAATTCGGAGGCCTTTCGATCTTTTTCACCATCACTGAATCCTGCAGGACCACTACGTATATCTTATTGGAATTGATATCACTGAGGTCTTCCACAGCCCGTGCAAGCACCCATTCACCCGGTTTCAGGTTGGGGAGCATACTGTCTCCTTCTACCTGGAAACCCCTGTAGGTGGCATTGCGGAATTCCGGGATGGGAAGATCAAAGGCAGGTAGCTGTCGGTACCAGCTGGTATCATGTATGTTCTGAGGATATCCGGCTGCGGCTTTTGCATTGACAAGGACCATGTTCTCCCTGTCAGAGGAATCTACCGTGACCACCTTGGGGATCACACTGGTACCGGAGGCTTCAATATATTGTTGCTCGCTTTCCCCGTACAACCACAGTGGATTCACCTTAAACTGTTTCAACAGGGCCGCTACAACCTTGCCGGAAAGTTTTGTCCTCCCTCTTTCAATATCTGCCGTGGTACTGGATACCCCGATCAGGGCAGCGAATTCGGCCTGAGTATACCCCAGTTCCCTCCTGAGATCAGTAAACCTTTTGATAGTCAATTCATTTTCCATTGTGCCTGAATTTGGACATTAATCAATAACTCCTCTGATCAAAGATAAGAAATTTGGATAATATCCAAAATATATTAGGAATATTTCCATATTATGGAATATATCCATATATTTGGAATATGTACAACTCAGGGCCACCTGAAAACAAATATAAAGGATATGGATTCCGAAGCAGCAGTTCACTTTTACGACGGTAGTTTTAACGGTTTTCTTACTGTACTTTATGACATCGAGCAACGCGGTTTGGCTGTAGAAATACTAAAGAAGAAAGAAAAAACGGAAGATGCCCTGTTTCCCGATCCCAGCTTTATCGAAACCCGCCTGAAACACGCGAGGATCTTGTGGGAGCAATTGAGGGTTGACAATTACAGCGCCCTGAAGACCCTGTATTTTGCCTTTATGAGTAAGGAAAGGAATCTGGAAAAAACCCTCTTGGATTTTTATTATTCCTGGAGAAAAAACAGAGACACTAAAAGGAATATCATGTACGATACCCGTTTTCATGAAATTTTTAACCTGGCTGCGGATGTCGAAAAGGAAAAAATCCAAACAGAGCGTAAGTTGACAGGTCATCAGGAGCCTGAAACACCCGCCATTCGTTTTATTAAACCCAGGCACAACATTCTTCCTCTGATCTCTAAACGCATGAGGACCCGGTTCCGAAATAGTGAATGGTACATTTTTGATATGAGGAGGAAATACGGGCTTCACCACTGTAATGGCAGCATTGCCTTCGTACCCTTCCGGCCTGAATTCCTGAAAGAGGAGAATATTAATTCAGTACCATCAGGAACTTCAAAATTTCCTTTCCTGTTTCATAACGAAGAGTCTAAAGCCTCTGCGGCTGTTGCTTGATGTCATGAAAGCATGAGTGATTTGATCAATGAAATGATTAAAGATTTAGTCATGTCAAACCCTCTTAAATTAAAATGGAATTAACATGGAGGGGGCTGTACTCACTTCATTTTTAGGAATCAAAAGAGTACCTTTGCCACTTTGCCTCTTTGCATGACGAAATTCGAAGAACACATAGAAGTAAAAGGTGCCCGTGTTCACAATCTCAAGGACATTGATGTAAGCATCCCCAGGGAAAAACTGGTGGTCATAACCGGTCTTTCCGGCAGTGGAAAGTCCTCCCTTGCTTTCGATACCATCTACGCGGAAGGCCAGAGGCGCTACATCGAGACCTTTTCGGCCTATGCGAGGCAGTTCCTGGGAGGTCTGGAAAGGCCCGATGTGGATAAGATCGATGGTCTGTCGCCAGTGATCGCCATCGAACAGAAGACCACTTCCAAATCCCCGCGGTCCACCGTGGGTACGATCACCGAGGTCTACGATTTTTTAAGGCTGCTTTATGCCAGGGCTGCAGACGCCTACAGTTACAAGACAGGTGAAAAGATGGTCAGTTATTCCGATGAGCAAATCCGCGAACTCATCCTTACCTCCTTTTCGGGAAAACGGATCAATATCCTGGCCCCCGTTGTTAAATCGAGAAAAGGACATTACCGGGAACTCTTTGAGCAGATCGCCAAACAGGGGTTTGTCAAGGTTCGCGTAGACGGTGAACTGCAGGATCTGCGCAAGGGTATGAAGGTCGATCGGTACAAGACACACGACATTGAGATCGTGGTAGACCGGCTGGCTGTTACCGATAATCCAGAGTTGGAAAAAAGGCTTTCGGAATCCATCAATACAGCCATGTACAGCGGCAACGACACCCTGATGGTCCTTGCCGAAGGGGATAGCGAGCCCAGGTATTTCAGCAGAGACCTCATGTGTCCTACCACAGGCATCTCCTACCCTACCCCTGAACCCAATACGTTTTCTTTCAATTCCCCCAAAGGCATGTGTGAGGAATGCAACGGGCTGGGTCACACTTATCAGATCAATGAACAAAAGATCTTCCCGGACAGGAAGCTGTCCATCGCTGCCGGCGGTATCGCCCCCCTGGGAGAATACAAGAAATCCTGGGCTTTTAAACAACTGGAGACCATAGCAAAGCGCTATGAATTCGACCTGAAAGACCCCATTTCCAAAATACCGGCAGAAGCCATGGAAGTTATTCTTTACGGGGGTCAGGAACGCTTTGTGGTGGATTCCAAATCACTGGGGGTCAGGAGGGATTACACCATCGATTACGAGGGGATCGCTCATTTTATCAGGAATCAGTTCAACAGTTCGGATTCCACTTCCATCAAGAGATGGGCCAAGGATTACATGGACAAGATCCGGTGCCCGGAATGTCATGGGACACGCCTCCAAAAAGCATCCCTGAATTTCAGGATTGGAGAAAAGAACATAGCCGAGCTCGCGGCAATGGACATAGCCGAGTTGGCTGCATTCTTTGAAAACCTTGAAAAGACCCTGAGTGGAAACCAGAAGATCATCGCCGAAGAGATCATCAAAGAGATCAGGAGTCGGGTTCAGTTCCTCCTGGATGTAGGACTGGATTACCTCTCCCTGAACAGGCCTTCAAAATCCCTTTCCGGAGGGGAAGCCCAGCGGATACGACTGGCCACCCAAATCGGTTCACAACTGGTCGGCGTGCTCTACATCCTTGACGAACCGAGTATCGGCCTGCACCAGAGGGATAATGGAAGACTGATCAGGTCCTTGCTGTCTCTCAGGGATATAGGGAATTCCATTATCGTCGTGGAACACGATAAGGACATGATAGAAAATGCAGACCATGTGATCGACATAGGTCCCAGGGCCGGAAAGCACGGAGGGGAGATCATATCGGAAGGCATACCCGCAGAACTGAAACAGCACGACACGCTCACAGCCGACTACCTGACGGGGAAGAGGGAGATTCCCATCCCCAAGCGAAGAAGGGAGGGCAATGGAAAACAGATCGTACTGGAAGGTTGTACAGGCAATAACCTGAAAAATATTTCAGTTTCCTTTCCCCTGGGAAAAATGATAGGCGTGACCGGCGTATCTGGGAGCGGAAAATCGACCCTGGTGAATGAGACCCTCTACCCCATCATGAATGCCCACTATTTCAACGGGGTGAAGAAACCTATGCCGTATAAAAGGATAAAAGGGCTGGAACATATCGACAAGGTCATCGACATCAACCAGTCGCCTATCGGCAGGACCCCGAGGTCCAATCCGGCCACTTACACAGGAGTGTTCAGTGAGATCAGATCTCTGTTTACAAAAACTCCGGAAGCGGCTATTCGCGGGTATAAACCTGGGAGGTTTAGTTTTAATGTCAAGGGAGGTCGATGCGAAACCTGCCAGGGAGGAGGCCTCCGGGTGATCGAGATGAACTTCCTGCCCGATGTCTATGTGGAATGTGAGACCTGCAACGGGAAACGTTTTAACAGGGAAACCCTGGAGATCCGTTACAAGGGAAAATCCATTGCCGATGTGCTTGACATGACCATTGACGAGGCCGTGGATTTCTTTGAGAACATTCCCAAGATCTACAGAAAACTCAAGACGATACAGGATGTAGGATTAGGATATATCTCCCTGGGGCAGCAGTCCACCACCCTGTCGGGAGGTGAAGCCCAGCGGGTGAAACTGGCCACAGAATTGTCCAAAAGGGATACAGGGAATACATTTTATATACTGGATGAACCCACTACAGGCCTGCATTTTGAAGATATCCGGGTCCTGATGGATGTGCTTAACCGGCTGGTCGACAAGGGGAATACCATCCTGATCATCGAACACAATATGGACGTGATCAAAATGACAGACCATATCATCGATATCGGGTATGAAGGGGGAAGAGGAGGCGGAATGATCGTGGCTGAAGGCACACCGGAAGAAGTGGCGGCCGATGCCAAGAGTTACACCGCACAATTTTTGAAAAGAGAATTGGACCCGGCCCTTAGCCATTGAAAAATAGTTTTACGACATTTATAATGTATAGCCGGAATCCGCGTTTTAAGGCATAGAGGTATGAGAAAGGAGAAACATCACAAGGGCTGGAATGAGATCAAGACGAACGACTCCTGGGCGATCTTTAAGATCATGGGAGAATTTGTCAATGGATTTGAGAAAATGAGCGCCATTGGGCCTTGTGTGACCATATTTGGGTCTGCCCGAACCAAATCCGGGGATGTGTATTATGAAATGGCTGTACAGATCGCCAAAAAAGTAGCTGAAGCGGGTTATGGGATCATCACGGGCGGCGGACCCGGGATCATGGAAGCTGGGAATAAAGGTGCGCACCTGGCTGGGGGCACGTCTGTGGGCCTGAATATCGAACTCCCTTTTGAACAGCATGACAATCCCTATATCGACAACGATAAAAGTCTGGATTTTGACTATTTCTTCGTTCGGAAGGTGATGTTTGTAAAGTATTCCCAGGGATTCGTGGTCATGCCCGGTGGATTTGGCACCCTCGATGAGCTCTTCGAAGCGATTACCCTGATACAGACCCATAAGATCGGTCGATTCCCCATCATCCTGGTCGGTTCTGAATTCTGGTCAGGTCTCATGGAATGGATCAGAAACACCATGCTGGAAGCAAAAAACATCAGTCCGGAAGATCTCGACCTGGTAAAGATGGCCGATTCAGCAGAAGAAGTTGTGGATATCATCGATGCATTCTATAAGGGACATACCCTCAGTCCAAATTTCTAATCCCTTATGAGGCTAAAAGACAGAACTGTATTCCTTGTTTGTCTTTGTCTGATCTCTTTATTGGGGCCAGGCTGTGTCTTCGCCCAGCACATCAATATTCTGAAAGCCGAACTGTATCCCGAGACCAGGGAGATCGAGATACAGCAAGAATTCACCTACCAGAACGATTCTAAGGACACCCTTGCCGTACTCTATTTCAATGACTGGGCCCATTCGTATTCCAGTAAGAAGACAGACCTGGCGAAGCGATTTGCAGAGGACTTCAGGAAAACCCTGCACCTGGCCAAAGACGACGAAAGGGGCTCGACGCGCATCTTCGGCATGTCGGATTTTGAATTCCGCAACCTGAATTGGAAACGAACCAGGAAAAGGGATTTGATAGAAATACAGCTCAACCGGCCACTGCCTCCCGGAGCCTCGGTAAAAATGTACCTCACCTACGCGGTCACACTCCCTCCGAACAGGTATACCCCCTATGGTTATGATTCCAGAGGCGGATATTATTTAAAGGACTGGTACCTGACGCCTGCAGTATACACGGATGACTGGCAATTGTATACCAATAAGAACCTGGAAGACCTGTACACCGGTATCACGAACACCACCATCACCCTTACCTACCCAGAAAACCTGTTCCTGGGTACCAATTACAACGAGGTCAATATCACGTCCTATCCTTCCAAACAGATAGCAACTCTTAAAGGGGTAGGCCGGAAAAGCGGGGACGTGATCCTGAATTCTTCCCGTAAGTTCATCAAGCACGTTACGCCTTATCTCATCGTTGTCACCGATATCCGATCTCCCAAATATGACGAAATTTCCCAGGGGATCTCTATAAACCGTATCACCCAGTTCATACACGAGAACCTGGGAGAGTACCCCTATGAACAACTGCTGGTGAGCGAAACCGACTTTAACAAGAACCCTCTGTACGGGCTCAATCAGCTGCCTTCATTCATCAGGCCCTATGAAGAGCAGTTCCAGTTTGAGATGAAATTCCTGAAAACGGCCCTTTTGAGTCAGCTTCGCGAAACCCTGTTTCTCAACCCCAGAAAAGAGCAATGGGTCACGGACGCTATTGTCAACTACCTCATGATCCGTTTTGTGGAAACGTATTACCCGGACCAAAAACTTTTGGGAAAACTCTCTTCCATCTGGCCTATAAGTACCTTTACCCTGGCACAGATGTCCTTCAATGATCAGTATCCGTTTTTATATATGCTTACGGCGAGGAAGAACCTGGACCAACGGCTGACCACCTCCAACGATTCCCTCATTAAGTTCAACCAGAAAATCGCCAACACTTACAAGGCGGGGCTGGGCCTGGCCTATCTCGCTGCCTATACGGAAAGGGAGGAGGTAGATAATAGCATTAAGGAATTCTACAACACCTACAAGCTTCAACGGGTAACCTCTTTGGATTTCAGGAGAGCCGTGGAATCTAACGTATCCAGGGACGTGGCCTGGTTTTTCGATACCTATGTAGAAACGGATAAAAGGATCGATTTTAAGATCAAGAGGGTGGACAATCTGGAAGATACCCTCGCAGTGGTCCTTAAGAATAAGAGCGGGACCAATGTGCCTATTTCCCTCTTCGGCCTGAAAAATGACAGTGTGATCTCTAATTACTGGTTCTCGAATATCATCGGGATTGACACCGTCCTTATACCTAACCGCGAAGAAGACCGCCTCGTTCTGAATTACGATCAAAACATCCCGGAGTTCAACCAAAGGGACAACTGGAAATCCCTGAGCGGTTTTTTCTCCAGCAATAAAAAACTAAAACTTCAATTCCTAAAGGACGCCGAAAATCCTTATTACAACCAGTTGTTCTACATGCCTGTGGCAGGTTTCAACGTGTATGACGGTATCTCTCCGGGGATCAGGTTCTCCAATAAAACCTTGCTGGAAAGGCCCTTTATTTTCAGCTTGGCACCTTCATTCGCACTCAAAGAACGGTCCCTTGTCGGGGTAGCCGGGTTCAACTACCGTAAATACCTAAGAAAAAGTGGACTATACGTCGCGAATTACAGTCTCAACATGTCGAGTTTTCATTTTCAGACCAATTCGAGATACAGCACCGTGACCCCCGCCTTTGGCCTCGGCTGGAGACCGGACGATCTCATTTCGAACGAACGGCGTTCCCTGGTCTTTAGGTATGTGAACGTATTCAGGGATATCGATCCTTCCCTCTCTATTGAGACCGACCCTGATTACAGTGTATTTAATGTTCGTTACAATCACTATAACAATGGTATTATAGATTTTTTCTCATGGTTCGTTGACGGACAGCATTCGGCCGACTTCTCCAAACTGTCTTTCAATTTTGAATATCGGAAGCTTTTTGACAATAATACCCAACTCAATCTCAGGTTTTTCGCCGGTAAATTTCTGCGAAACGAGACCAATTCGGATTTTTTCAGTTTTGCCCTCGACCGGCCAACCGATTATCTCTTTGATTACGATTATTTGGGTCGATCTGAAGAAACAGGTATTACCAGTCAGCAGATCATCATTGCGGAGGGTGGTTTCAAATCGCAGTTAGAGAATCCCTTTGCCAATGACTGGCTGGTTACTACGAATGCCAGTGTGAATTTGTGGCGATGGATAGAATTCTACGGTGACATAGGCTTTGTAAAGAACAGGGGTATCGATCCGAGGTTTGTCTATGATTCGGGGATACGCCTGAACCTGGTGACAGATTATTTCGAATTGTATTTCCCTATTTACTCCAACAACGGATGGGAGATCGCCCAACCGGCCTATGATGAGAAGATTCGATTTCTCGTGACCTTAAGCCCAAAAACCCTGATAGGGCTGTTTACCCGAAAGTGGTTTTAAAAATTAACATATTCTTAATTATTGAGGTCTTGTATTATTTAGTTTACAATATTTAAGCATATCTGCGAATTTTATTGACAAATTGTTAATGCTATTCCCTATTTTCCCCTTGCAAAAACCCCTTCTTTTTGATATTTTCGTCAAAATTTCTGTTCCATGGACCCGAAGCTTCAAACCAGTGAGGATATTTCCTTTGACGAATTTCGGAAGCAGATACTGAACGATTACCAGGTCGCCGTTATGAGTCGGGAATGCAGCCTCCTCGGAAGGCGGGAGGTTCTCACGGGAAAAGCTAAATTCGGCATCTTCGGGGATGGGAAGGAATTGCCTCAACTCGCAATGGCACGGGCTTTTAATAATGGCGATTTTCGCAGCGGGTATTACAGAGATCAGACCTTTATGATGGCCCTGGGGCTGTTGACTCCCAAAGAATTCTTCCACGGCCTGTATGCGACCACTGATCTCGAAAAAGAGCCCATGAGTGCCGGTCGACAGATGGGAGGGCATTTTGGTACGTATAGTCTAAGTGAAGACGGCACCTGGAAAGACCTCACCCAGCAAAAAAACAGCAGTCCGGACATCTCCCCCACTGCCGGACAAATGCCCCGACTTCTCGGTCTTGCTCTGGCCTCCAAGGTATACCGAAATGAAAAAGGCCTTCAGGCAGAAAAATTCACAGATAATGGTAATGAGGTAGCATGGGGTACTATAGGCAATGCGAGTACCAGTGAAGGACACTTTTTCGAGACCATCAATGCCGCCGGGGTCCTGCAGGTTCCCATGATTGTAAGCATATGGGATGATGAGTACGGGATCTCCGTACCAGCGAAATACCAGACCACGAAGGAAGACATTTCGGCTATCCTATCGGGTTTCCAGCGAACGGAAGACGAACCCGGATATGAGATCCTGAAGGTGAAAGGATGGGATTACACCGCCCTGATCCACACGTATGAAAATGCCTCCGATATCGCCCGGGAGGAACACGTCCCTGTCATCATTCACGTAACGGAACTCACCCAGCCGCAAGGGCACAGCACCTCAGGGTCTCATGAGCGTTACAAAAGTGAGGCGCGCCTGGCATGGGAAAAAGAGAATGACTGCAATAAGCGTTTCAGGGAATGGATTCTTTCCAACCGCATCGCCTCAGAGGAGGATCTGAAATCGCTGGAAAAAAAGATCAAGACAGAGGTTCGGATGGCCAGGAAAGACGCCTGGAATGAATTCCTCAACCCTCACAAAGAGGATAAGAAAGCACTGGTTCACCTACTGGAAGGACTGGCCCAAAGCAGCCCGAACAAGGCTTTTATCTCCAAGATCAAGAACGATCTCATCGCGGTGGAAGAACCCTTAAAGAAAGACCTCGCATCCCTACCAAGGAAGGCACTGCGCTATGTCCTGGGGGAACACACTCCACAGAAGAAAGCCCTGGAGGAATGGATCTCCGGCTTCATGAAGAAGAACCAGCCACATTTCAGTTCCCACCTGTACAGCGAGTTGCCTAACAAGGCGACTAATATAGAGGAGATCTTACCGACATACGACGACAATCCAGAACCTGTGGATGGCAGGATCATCTTGCGGGATAATTTTGATGCTCTTTTTTCGAAGTACCCTGAGTTGATGATTTTCGGGGAAGACAGCGGTGCCATAGGGGATGTCAATCAGGGACTGGAGGGACTCCAGAAAAAATACGGTGAAATCCGCATTTCAGATACCGGTATCAGAGAAGCCACTATCGTGGGACAAGGAATAGGCCTGGCACTGAGGGGACTCCGGCCCATCGCCGAGATTCAGTATCTCGATTACCTCATGTACGGCCTGCAAACACTGAGCGACGACCTCGCAACCCTGCTCTATCGCACCGTAGGGAAACAAAAAGCACCCCTCATTGTCAGGACCAGGGGGCATCGGCTGGAAGGGATCTGGCATTCGGGATCCCAAATGGGTGGGATCATACATTTGCTGAGGGGAATGTATGTGCTTGTACCCAGGAACATGACCAAAGCCGCCGGTTTTTACAACACCCTGCTGAAAAGTGATGAGCCCGCTCTAATCGTTGAAAGCCTCAACGGTTATCGCCTCAAAGAGCCAAGGCCCTCCAATCTGGGAGAACTTTGTACACCCATCGGACTCGTGGAAGTAGTAAAAAAAGGTACGGATATTACCGTCGTATCTTACGGTTCCACGTTGAGGATCGTCATGGATGTGGCCGAGGAATTGAAAGAGGTGGGGATAGATGCAGAAGTGATCGATGCACAGTCCCTGCTACCCTTCGACCTCCGAAGTGATGTCCTGAAAAGTGTAAAGAAGACCAACCGATTGCTCATCGTGGACGAAGATGTGCCGGGCGGCTGTTCTGCTTATCTCATGCAGGAGATCATCGAAAAACAGGGAGCCTACAGATATCTCGACAGTGCTCCGCATACCCTGAGCGCCAGGTCCCACCGGCCTGCCTATGCCTCAGACGGAGATTACTTCTCCAAGCCCAATGCGGAAGATATCTTCGAAAAGATCTACCAGATCATGCACGAGGCCAACCCTTCGGATTTTCCGGAACTTCGTTAGACAAAAATTCTTTTTCGTTCTCTTAGAATTGTCCTATGTTTAGGGATACTAACCCTGTGAACCTATGTCGGTAAAGAGGATCCTGGAACAAGAGTACGGCCTGAAGGTCCTTCAACTGATTCCCATGGAGGGCTATGTAAGCACCAACATTAAGGTGGAAACAGAAGATGGTATCTATGTTTGTAAAAAGTACCAGGACACCCAGCGGACAAGGGATGAGCTCCGGGCCGAGGACAGGGTGTTAGAACTACTAGGAAATATGGATACCTGTGCCTTTTCACGCCGGATCTGTACCAAAACAGGAGCTCCCTTTACAGAGGATGAAGGCACGCTCTACAGGTTGCTGACCTTCCTGGAAGGGCAATTCCTGGCATCCGTCCCTCATAGTCCCGAGTTACTAAGCGACCTGGGAAGAACCCTGGGCAGGATGGATACCCTCTTGTGTTCTGTTTCTGAAGTTGTCCTGGAAGCCAAAGAAATTGACTGGGATCTCAGGCATACCAAACGTTGCCTTCCCCTGCTCCGTCAGATACCAAATGCCCCAGACAGGAATCTGGTGGCCTATTTCCTGCTCCAATTCGACGACCAGATATCGCCTATATCCCATCGCTTTAAAAGATCTCTGATCTACGGTGATGCCAACGATTGGAATGTCCTGACAGATGGCAAACTGGTAAGCGGGATCATCGATTTTGGTGATATGTGCCATACCTGGACGGTCAATGAGGTGGCCATTGGGATGACCTACGCCATGATGCACAAGGATCGTCCTTTGGAATACGGGCAATACGTTCTCGAGGCCTACCACAGGGAAATGCCACTAACGGAACTCGAATGTGACAGCCTGTACTGGCTCATCGCGGCCCGGCTTTGTATCAGCGTATGCAATTCTGCTGCAGCCTCCGGCGGGAAAGAGGGATCTTCCTATATCACTATAAGTGAAGAAGGAGCCTGGGCTTTGTTGCACCAACTGCTGAGGATCAATCCCATGGAAGCGGCCAATACTTTCAGGAAGGCTTGTGGTTTTAGCAGGCTGCACACGGCATCTACCGCCGAACTCCTCAAGAACAGGAAGGAGCACTTTGGAAAGAACCTTTCCCTCAGCTATGCGGATCCCATTCCTATGGAACGTGCTGCCTTTCAATATATGTATGATACACAGGGTAACACTTTCCTGGATGCCTATAACAACATCATGCTTGTGGGGCACTGCCATCCCCGTGTGGTAGAGGCAGGCCGCAAGGCCATGGCAAAACTCAACACCAACACCCGCTACCTGTACCAGGCGTTGGAGGAATACAGCACCGCCCTTCTAGCCAAATTCCCCCCGAAACTCAATAAGATTTATTTCTTGAATTCTGGCAGTGAGGCCAGTGACCTCGCCATCCGGATGGCCAAATACCATACGCGCAAGAAAAAAGTGGCGGTACTGGACAGTGGATACCACGGGCATACTCAGGCGGGGATGCAGATCAGCGCCTACAAGTATCAGAAACTAGGACCGGACGGCAAGCCCTGGGATACTGTTGAGTTGTCCTTGCCCAAGGTATTCGGAAGCCCCTGGAAAGATGACGGAACGGCCGGCCAGAATTATTCAAGGGAAGCCATCGAGAGGATCCATGAGACCGATGGAGAACTGGCGGCATTCATCGCCGAGCCCATTGTGGGATGTGGTGGGCAGGTACCGCTGGCCAAAGGATATTTGAATGCTGTATATCCGGAGATCAGGGCACAGGGAGGTGTGGTCATCAGCGATGAGGTGCAGGTAGGCTTCGGCAGGCTCGGTGAGGTTTTCTGGGGTTATGAGCTCTATGATGTTGTCCCTGATATTGTCATCCTTGGAAAACCCATGGGCAACGGTCACCCCATGGGCGCTGTGGTCACCACAGATGAAATAGCCGAATCCTTCGGGCAGGGTCCGGAATTCTTCAGTTCCTTTGGAGGGAATCCCGTTTCCTGCCAGATCGGGCTAGCAGTCCTGGAAGTAGTTGCTGAAGAAAACCGGCAGGAACACGCGAGGAATACCGGAGAATACCTCCAGTCTGCTTTGAACAACTTAAAGATAAAATACCCTGTAATCGGAGATGTGCGGGGTTATGGCCTGTTTCTTGGGGTCGAACTGGTATCCCCTGAAGGACAGCCACTGACTACACTCGCTTCTGTCCTAAAAAACGAATTGCGGAATCAATTTGTCCTGGTTAGCACGGACGGACCTTTTGACAATGTTCTGAAGATCAAACCTCCTCTCTCTTTCAATCAAAAGAATTCTGACGAGCTGGTTTTTAAATTAGACAGGATTTTCGGTCAAAATATTGTTTATTTCTAAAAAAACTTTACATTTATTTAACATATCCCCAAATATCATGAAAAACAGTCTGCAAGTGAACATAGGGTTGGCCCTGCTCAGGATCTCTGCTTCTGCGATGATGCTCACCCATGGTTATCCCAAATTCCAGAAACTCATCTCAGGAGATTTTGAGTTCGGTGATCCCATAGGATTCGGTCCCACACCCACCCTCTTCCTGGCGATAATTGCCGAATTCATTTGTCCCATCCTGATACTAATCGGCTTTAAGACCCGCTGGGCTGCCATCCCTACAGCTGTAACGATGGCAGTGGCCGCATTTATCGTTCATGCCGATGATCCGTTCGGAACTAAGGAAAAAGCATTGCTTTTCCTTTCCGTGTTCCTGGTGATCATGCTATTGGGACCCGGAAAATACAGTGTGGACAAAAAATAGCGCTACATGATCTTGACCAGGAGCTCCTTTAGCAGGTCTCCCTGGCTCATGTTATAGGCGCCCACCCCTTTTCCTTTCATATCCAGTTCCCGCAGGTAAGCGACTACCTTGCTTGATTTTTTCATGGAATAATTCCTGGCTGCAACCTGGAATTCATCGACGAAATACGGATTGATCCTCAGTGCACTGGCCACGTTCCGGGGCGAATGGTCATTGAGCCCGTGATATTGTAGCAATTGGGTGAAAAAGGTGTGCAGGAGGGAAACGGTCACCACAAAGGGATTGTCCCTGGGATTCTGGGAGAAATAAGTGGCTATGCGTGTGGCCTTCACGATGTCTTTCTCCCCTATGGCCTTTTTGAGTTCAAAATTATTGTAATCCTTGCTGATGCCGATATGCTTTTCTATGACTTCCGGGGTGATTTCCGTTCCTTTCGGCAGGACTACGGACAGCTTTTCCAGCTCATTATGAATGCGGCTGAGATCGGTACCCAGGAATTCCACCAATAAAATAGAAGCCTTATGGGAGATAGGATATCCCTTAGATTTCAGCACCTTTCGTATCCATTCCGAGACCTGGTTCTCATACAGTTTTTTACTTTCGAAAACCAAGCCGTTGGGCGCTTTTAATACTTTGTGGAGTTTTTTGCGTTTATCCAGTTTCTTGTATTTGTAGCAGATCACCAGGACCGTTGATGGCTGAGGGTTTTCCACATAAGGTGCCAGTTGTTCTATGGTCCTTGACAGGTGCTGAGCTTCCTTGACGATGATCACCTGACGTTCTGCCATCATAGGAAAACGCTTGGCATTGGAAACGATATCGTCTACACTGACATCCTTCCCGTAAAGAACCATCTGATTAAATCCCTTTTCCTCCTCGGTAAGAACGTTTGTGCCTATAAATTCAGCTATACGGTCTATGTAGTACCCTTCATCCCCCATCAGGAAATACACGGGCAGTATTTTCCCGTTGCGGATGTCATCAATAAGCCGTTTTACTTCTTCCATCGAAAAAAAATCGACAATTTTGTGAGATGGAAAATCTCAATTTTCCGGGATACCGTTTTCGTTTCAAAAATAGCGAAAATAACCCCCTGATCTTTGATGTGGTTCGCAAAAAATTTGTGGTCCTGCAACCTGAGGAATGGGTAAGGCAGCATGTTGTCCGATACCTTCATGAAGATAAGAACTACCCTCTGAGTCTGATCAACGTAGAGAAGCAGATCAAGGTTCACACCCTCTCAAAGCGCTTCGACGTCGTCGTGTTCTCTCCAAAAGGAGACATAGAGATCCTGGTGGAATGCAAGGCACCCAAAATAAAGATCACTGAGGATTCATTTGACCAGGCTGCCAGGTACAATCTCGACCTAAAGGCACGGTTTCTGCTCGTTACCAATGGGCTGGATCACTATTTTTGCCGGATCGACTATGAGAATTCCTCTTATATTTTCATCGAGGATCTTCCTTCTTATAACGGGAGAATGGGATAAAACCGTTCTTTTACCTGACCCGGCCATGTGCGATTTATTTCTTTACTTTGTGGCCTTGCCAGCTTCAGCTTTATCGGCAATTTATAAACCCGGAATCTCAACATGTTGAACCTTGCGGTCGTCATACTCAACTGGAACGGAGAAGCCCTGCTTGAGAGATACCTGCCCTCCGTGATCGAAAACTCCGGAGAAGCAGATATCTATGTGGCAGACAACGCTTCAACCGACGGCTCAGTGGCCTTTCTGTGAAGGAATTATCCGAAGATTAAGATCATTCAGAACTCCACCAATGGAGGGTTTGCGAAAGGTTACAACGATGCCCTGAAGGAAGTGGATGCAGACGTATACTGTCTCCTTAACTCCGATGTGGAAGTGACACCAAACTGGTTGTCCCCGGTTATGGAAATCTTTGAGGCAAACCCCGACGTAGCTATCGTACAACCCAAAATACTCGACCTACTTAAACCCGATCACTTCGAATACGCCGGGGCCGCAGGTGGATTTCTGGACCAGCTGGGATATCCCTTTTGTAGAGGCAGGATCTTTCAGTCGCTCGAACAGGATCACGGACAGTACGATGATGTAAAAGAGATCTTCTGGGCCACAGGTGCCTGCATGTTCATCCGGAAAAAGGTCTTTGATGAGCTAGGGGGGTTTGATGAGGACTATTTCGCCCACCAGGAAGAAGTAGATCTCTGCTGGCGGGCCCAAAACAAAGGGTATAAGATCTTTTATGTAGGTAGATCCCAGGTCCTTCACCTGGGTGGCTCTACCCTGAGCAATATGAACCCCAAGAAAACCTACCTCAATTTCAGGAATTCCCTTTTCTCTATCACCAAGAATTTGCCCCGAAAAAAGGCGTTGGTGATCATCCTGTCAAGACTGTTGCTCGACGGGATCGCGGCGGTCCGCTTCATCTTCCAGGGGAAAGGCCGTCATTGCATTGCCATTCTCAGAGCCCACCTGAGCTACTACAGGCAGTTCAGGAAGATGTATCGAAAAAGGGAAAAATCAGATTTCGTGATAAAATACTACAAGACAAAATCCATTGTCCTTTCCCACTACGTATATAAAATAGGGTCATTTAACGAATTAGTAAAAGATTAACTAAAACCTTATATTATGGAATATGCTTTTCTATAATTTTGATCCCAAATAACAATAAAACCTAACAGAATCAATAATCCAAAAATTAAATCAAGTACTACAATGAAAAGAATATTATTAGGAAGCCTGGGAATGATGATCTTACTCTCATCCTGTGTTTCCCAGAAGAAGTATGCCGAATTGGAAGCCAAACAAAAAGAGACCCAGGATCTGCTGAATTCGGCCACGGTAAAACTGAACAGTTGTCTGGAGGACAAAGCCTCAGCTACTGCCCGACTGAAAACCCTGGAAGATCAGAATGCCTTCCTGAAAGCCAACAACCAGGAGCTGATCAACAACATGGGGAACCTGACGACCCTGACCACCAAAGGAGCTGAAAACCTGGAAAAATCCCTCGAGAGCCTGCAGGAAAAGGATCTGACCATCCGCAAATTGCAGGATGCCATCACAAGGAGAGACTCAGTAAACCTCGCCCTGGTTCAAAGCCTGAAAGGTGTTTTGGGTAACCTGGATGACGAAGATATCCAGATCAGCGTGGAGAAAGGAGTGGTATTCGTTTCCATTTCCGATAAATTACTCTTTAGCTCAGGAAGCTATAATGTAACCGCGGCTGCCAAAGAGGTTCTCGGAAAAGTGGCCAAGGTCGTCAACAACAAACCCGACTTTGAATTCATGGTCGAAGGACATACAGACAACGTACCTTATCAGAGCGGAGTACTCCTGGATAACTGGGATCTCAGCGTGAAAAGGGCTACCTCAATCGTCAGGATTCTTCAGAATGATTTCAAAGTGGATCCTGCCCGTATGACCGCAGCCGGACGCAGCTACTACGTACCTCTTATGAGCAACGATACAGCTGCCAACCGTGCCAAGAACCGAAGGACTCGCATCGTAGTGCTGCCAAAACTGGATCAGTTCTACAGCATGATCGAGGAAGGGATGAAAGACCCAGCGATCAAGTAAGATTTCTAGAAAAGCAATAATTCAAACCGCGATACTGAGTATCGCGGTTTTTTTTTACAGAATATCAAGGGACCCTTTCCCTTCCCGAACTACCTCTGGCTCAAATCCGGACAGGTCGATCACGGTGGAAGGCACATTCCCCCCATAGCCTCCATCGATGACGATGTCGACCAGGTTTTGCCATTTTTCCAGGATCAACTCCGGATCCGTGGTATACTCGATCACATCGTCCTCGTCCCTAATGGAAGTAGAGATGATAGGATGCCCGAGCCCTTCCACCAGCGCCTTGGTAATAGCGTTATCCGGCACCCTGATCCCAACGGTCTTCTTGTTTTTGAACGCCCTGGGCAGGTTGTTGTTTCCGGGGAGGATAAAGGTATAAGGTCCTGGCAACGCCCGCTTCAGGATCTTGAAAGTTGGCGTATCTATCTGCCTGACGTAATCCGAGAGGTTGCTCAGGTCTGCGCAGATGAAGGACCAGTTCGCTTTATCGAGTTTTACTCCCTTGATACGGGCGATCCTCTCCAGGGCTTTGGTTTTGGTGATATCACACCCCAGGCCGTAGACCGTATCCGTGGGGTAAATGACGAGACCGCCTTTGCGCAACACCTCCACTACCCTTTGGATCTCCCTGGGATTGGGGTTCTCATTATATATCCGGATGAATTCTGCCTGCATACCCGTCAGTTTAAAACTTCAAGTTTGGCAAATCGGAGCAGCAGTTTTTTTACATCCCCCCTCTCAAATCGGATCTCTGCTTTTTTGTCATTACCCGCCCCCTCGAGCTTGATCACTTCGCCCTTGCCGAAGCGCGTATGATTTACCTTTGTCCCGACAGAGAGTTCCGGAATATCTTCCTGGGTCCGGACTGAAGGCTCACCCAAATTGGGCCTTATCTTTCTGAGCTTCCTCAACTGGTCCGCGCTGGGTCTTCCGGGGGACGGAGGGGTTCCATTGGTGGGCTTTTGCTGCCTGAGCCTGCTTTTATCGACTTCCCCAAAAATATCCGAGCTGATCAGGGGTTTGAACCTGTAATTATCAACGGGAGTTAGATTGTCAATGTACTTCTCATCGATCTCTTCCAGGAATCGGCTGGGTTCTGCATCGATCAACTTACCCCAGCGATACCTATTTTGGGTCTAGGTGAGGTAGGCCTGTTTTTCGGCCCTCGTCAGGGCTACGTAAAACAACCTTCTCTCCTCCTCCAGTTCACTCCGCGTATTCATACTCATGGCTGAGGGGAAGAGGTCCTCCTCCATACCTACGATATAAACGTAGGGAAATTCCAGTCCCTTTGCCAGGTGGATGGTCATAAGGGCTACCCGATCGTCATCGGAGGTATCCTTATCCATATCAGTGGCCAGAGCTACATCTTCCAGGAATTCGGTAAGGTCGCCTTTAGCGTCAGCCAGTTCTTTCTGCCCCTCTACGAAGTCTTTGATCCCGTTGAGCAATTCTTCGATGTTTTCCATCCTCGCGATCCCTTCCGGGGTCCCGTCTTTTTTGAATTCCAGCAGGATCCCCGATTTCCTGGCCACGTGTTCGGCCAGGGTAAAGGCGTCTGCATTTTCATTCATGATCTGGAAACTCTTGATCATGTTCACGAAGTCCTCCAGTTTCCGCTGGGTTCCCGAATTGATCTTCAGGTCTAACTTATCGAGGTTTTCTATGATCTCGAAGATGGATTTCCCGTAGTGGTTCGCCGCCACGGTAAGGCGGTCTATGGTCGTCTGACCTATACCCCTTGCCGGGAAATTGATAACCCGTTTCAACGCCTCCTCATCCTTTGGGTTGATGACCAGCCTCAGGTAGGAAAGGACGTCCTTGATCTCCTTACGCTGATAGAATGAGAGTCCGCCGTAGATCCTGTACGGAATATCCCTTTTCCTCAGGGCATCCTCAATGGACCTCGACTGGGAATTGGTTCGATAGAGTACCGCAAAATGGTTGTTTGGAAGCTGGTGCTGCATTTTATTCTCGAAGATGGACCCGGCTACAAACCTGCCTTCTTCTGCATCCGTGGGGGACCTGTGAAGTTTGATCTTATTTCCCTCGTCATTGGCGGTCCAGACCACTTTCTCCAGCTGATTCTTATTCTTGGCGATGATCGCATTGGCCGCATTCACGATATTCTTGGTCGAGCGGTAATTCTGCTCGAGCCTGTAAACTGCCACATCGTCGTAATCCCTTTGAAAATTGAGGATATTCGAAATATTCGCCCCTCGGAAAGAATAGATACTTTGGGCGTCATCCCCCACCACACAGATATTCTGATACCGGTCTGAGAGGGCTTTGACGATCAGGTACTGGGAATGGTTGGTGTCCTGGTACTCATCCACCAGGATATATCGGAACCGGTCCTGGTATTTGAGCAACACGTCCGGAAAACGGGTCAGCAGCTCATTTGTTCTCAGTAGAAGGTCGTCGAAATCCATGGCACCCGACTTAAAACAGCGGTCAACATACTCCTGATAGATATCTCCCAGCCTGGGCCTTTTGGCCATCGCATCTGCTTCCATCAGTTCCGGGTTCTGAAAGTAGGCCTTTACCGTGATCAGACTGTTCTTATATGAGGAAATGCGATTCTGTATCTGTTTGTATTTGTAAATGTCCTTGTCTAGCCCCATCTCCTTTATGATAGAGGCGATAAGTCGCTGGGAATCCTGTGTGTCGTAAATGGTAAAGTTGCTCGGGTAACCCAGTTTATCCCCGTCGTACCTCAAAAGGCGGGCGAAAACGGAGTGGAAAGTCCCCATCCAGAGATTCTTGGTCTCTGAGGTCCCGACAAGATCGGCAATACGCTTTTTCATCTCACGGGCTGCCTTATTGGTAAAGGTCAGGGCGAGGATATTGAACGCATCCACATCCTGCTGCATCAGGTGGGCGATCCGATAGGTCAGCACACGTGTCTTACCGGAACCTGCCCCGGCAATGACCATGAGCGGCCCGTCCTTGTGCAGGACAGGTGCTTTTTGGGCCTCATTGAGATGGTCGAGATAGGAATTCAAAAAAATGACATTTTCAGACCGTGAAGTTAGCCATATTTGACCGTTTGCTGAAACCTCCAATGTATTTTTATTGTGTTCCGTGGATCGCTTTTTATACAATTTAAATATCTTTAGCAGTCATTTAAAAATATGAGGTCAGGACCCATTGTTACTCTCTTCATACTATTGGTTTCATTTCCCTTAATTTGTAAGGCACAGACCAAGCAGGCAGGGCCTGTGATCCCTGATCACGGAGCTGTGTGGCCCATAGAAAATCCGGATTACCAGACCAGGCTGGACGAGCCGCTCAAAGTGGTCTTCGACATCATGGACAGTCCGGACTCCCCGGATCAGATCAATACCAGGATAGAGACCGCTGCACGTTTTCTCAATATGCATGCGCAGGCCGGGGTGCCCGTCGAAAATCTCCAAGTAGCTCTGGTGGTTCACAACAAGGCCTCCAAGGATATCGTCAAGGGAGAAGCTTACAGAGAACGCTTCGGCGTAGAGAACCCCAATGAAAAAATGGTGAACGATCTGCTCCGTGCAGGGGTTCAGGTGATCTTTTGCGGTCAGTCTTCCCTGTCCAGAGGCTTTCCCAGAACGGAGACCATAGAAGGGGTACAACTGGGGCTTTCTGCGATGACCGCCCTCATTCAATTGCAAAATGACGGTTACAGACTTATTAAATTTTAATCTTTTGATATGAAAAACATTTTACGTACGGTATGTGTGGCCCTTTTATCGCTTAGCGCATTTTCCCAGGGAAGCGGCCTGGATGAGGCCTATGCAAGGATAGAACCCAAGGTGATCGAATGGCGGAGGGACATCCACCAAAATCCAGAATTGTCCAATCGGGAATTCAAGACCGCTGAGAAGATCGCTGCACATCTTCGGTCGCTCGGGATCGAAGTACAGACAGGGGTAGCCCATACGGGGGTTGTCGGTGTGCTCAAGGGTAGTTCCCCGGGCAAAACTGTAGCGCTGAGGGCAGATATAGACGCTCTTCCTGTGTACGAGAGAAATGACCTGCCGTTCAAGTCGACGGTAACATCCGAATTTCTGGGGGAAACCGTAGGGGTGATGCACGCCTGCGGTCATGACACCCATACGGCCATCCTCATGGGCGTTGCAGAGGTTATGGCGAAGAACAAGGACAAGATCAAAGGGACTGTAAAATTCATTTTCCAGCCGGCAGAAGAGGGACCGCCCCCGGGAGAGGAAGGAGGGGCCTTGTTGATGGTCAAGGAGGGTGTTTTAAAAAACCCGGACGTAGATGCCATTTTTGGTCTCCACATCAACTCGCAGACACCTGTGGGCGTGATCCGATACAAGTCAGGGGGTGCCATGGCGGCAGCACAGAGTTTTACCATTCACGTGAAGGGGAAACAGAGCCACGGCTCCCAACCCTGGGCCGGGGTAGATCCCATTCTCATCAGCGCCAAGATCATTGACGGGCTTCAGACCATCATCAGCAGGGAAACTGAACTGACCAATGAGGCTGCGGTGATCACAGTTGGCAAGATCAAAAGTGGTGTCCGCTTCAATATTATCCCCGAGAGTGCTGAAATGCTAGGGACTATCCGCACCCTGGACTATGGCATGAAGGACAAATTGAACAAAAGGATGATGGACATGGTGCCCACTATTGCGAAAGCATACGGGGGTGAAGCAACAATTGAGATCAGGGACGCCACGGATATCACCTACAATGACCCGAAACTGGTATCCGCTATGCTCCCCACCCTGGAGCGGGTCGCCGGGGAAGACAATGTACAGGAGCAAAAAGCCATAACAGGGGCTGAGGATTTTTCATATTTCCAGCGAGAGGTCCCGGGATTCTTCTTCTTCCTGGGCGGAATGACTCCCGGGAATACGAAGCCTTTTCCCCATCACACTCCTGATTTTTTCATCGATGACAGCGGGCTCATCCTGGGCGTGAAAGCACTCACGGAATTGAGTCTCGACTACCTGAACAGATCCTGAATACGTTTTGACGAATGAAATTGACTATCGAACTTATGAGAAAGAAACTTATACTTCTGGGGTGTTTACTCAGCATAACGGCTACAGGCTTTTCACAAAGCAAAAAGGAACTCCTGCTCAGGCTCGAGGAGAGGGATGCAGAGATCCTGAAATTGAAAGGGGATCTTACCAGCAGCAAACAGGAAGCAGCCAGATATAAAGCTGAGATGGAAGCTGTGAATTTTGAGATGGAAGAGCTTAGGGCAACCAATGCCTCCCTTCTCCAGAATCTCACGAATTTTACGGAACTCTCCAACAAAAAGACGGAGAATATCAGCAAATCTCTGGAATCCCTGAGGAACAAGGAGAAACAATTAAAAAAGATCAGCGATGCCCTCACGAGTACAGATTCCACTACTCTGGCGTTGCTGACTTCTTTTAAGAACGCTTTGGGATCAGAGGTCAAAACAGGCCTTAGCGGTGGTGCGGTTACCGTAATCCTCGAAAACCCCTTCCTGTTCAAGGAGGTCGACCGGAACTACCAGGTAGTACCGGAAGCCTTGCCGGTACTGGAAAAGGTGGCATCGGTGCTGAAGAAATATCCCGGTCTCAAGATCATGGTGGAGACCAACAGCAATGCTCTTGAATTCAAAGATGTAAAACTAAAGGATAACTGGGACCTGAGCTCCCTCCAGGCCTCTTCGGTGGTAAGAGTACTTGCCGACACCTATGGGATCGACGCTAACCGTCTACAAGCTGTGGGGAAAAGTGAATATGGATTCAATGGGATAGAGACCACTACACGCATCAGGATTCAACCACCGTACGAAAAGTTCTACGGTACCATCCGGGAGATGATGAAATAACATTTAGAACCGGAGATATACAGGTATAGTACGCTCCTTATACTTTTTATCGGTTCCCGGCGTTGTAGATTCGTAAACCAAACTAAACACCCAAAAAACATGTCTGGAGACGATATTTTCCAAATGTTCGGCTTTTTGTTACCCGCCGTAGTCACAGGAGTCGTGGCTTTTTATTTTTTCAGGCTCCACACCCGGAACGAAGAAGGCAGGAGGCGTTACCTGCTGCACAAAGAAAGCCAGAAAAGCGCTTTACCCATCCGATTGCAGGCCTACGAAAGACTCGCCCTGTTCCTGGAGCGTATTTCCATCCCGAACCTGGTAGTGAGGGTAGCGCCTAAATCTGCGGATAAGGCAGCTTATGAGAACCTGCTCATCAAGAATATCGAAAATGAATTCGAGCATAACCTTTCCCAGCAGATCTACATGAGCGATGAATGCTGGAACGTGATCAAAGCGGCGAAGAGCGCCACTATACAGGCGATTCGCAGGGCAGGATTGAGCGAATCGGATTCCGCTGATAAACTCAGGGAGGATATCCTCAACGAGACCATGGACATGCAATCTCCATCTGCCACTGCCCTGGCTTATGTCAAAAAGGAGATCAGCGCCCTTTGGTAAAAACTACTCCAATTCAATCTGGAGCTGACTTTGTTGCTGGCTCTTTGTGTCGGCATATTGAAACCCGCTCTCCCACCATGAGGTCATTTTGTCCTTCTCAAAGATGAGGGAATTCGTCGTCAGGACGATAGGCGTATAATAGAAGTTGATGATCGCGTCGTTGTTATTGGCCACGAATTTCCCGATCCTGATATTCTGCCTTTCAATTCGGTCCAGCATAAAAGCAAACATATTGGTCAGCAGGGAGAAGGCGTTGCGGGAGGGCATGCGATTGAAATGTGTCGTCTCCGTATGCAGGATGATGGCATCCACCACCTTGGCCCCTCTTTTTATGGCTTCTTCAATTGGGACCATGCTCCCGAGCCCGCCATCGGCGTACTCACAGCCTTCTTTTCTCACCAGGCTCATAAAGGGAGTATAGTTGCAGGATATCCAGATCCACTCACAGAAATCGTCGTATTCAAAATCGTTGATCGACTTGTATTCCACCTGATTGAGCGAGAGATTGGAGACCGTCACTATGATGTCCTTGGGTCCGTGTTTGAGGATCTCGAATTCTTCCGGGGTAATGGTCTCCCTGATCAGTTTTAAAAGGTTGTGGCTTTCACCGAAAGTCTTGCTGCCGCGATAGAAATTTTTCAGTACGTTCCAGTGGGCGATCCCAATGTTGGAGACGCCGTGCTTTTTCTGAATAGTGAAAGGACAATTGCTGAAAATACTGTTCTGATCCACCGATGTGTAAACATCTTTGATCTTCTGGATCTTTTGCAGGGCCAGGTGAGAGATCAGCAGGCTTCCTGTTGAAGTGCCCAGAAAGAGGTCATACTGGTGTTTTTTTACCTCCATCAGGTATTGGGCGACCCCTCCAGCAAACGCCCCTTTGCTCCCACCGCCCGAAATGACCAATGCTCTCATTGATTGTCCAGTTGTTTTTTCAGATACTCGTATTCTTCACCCCGGAGTGCTTCCAGAATTTGCTCAAACCGCCGTCTCCTGTCAGGTTCATTGAGTTCTTCTTTCAGGATGTTCCTGGCGAATTGTCTGAATTGCCAGGAGGGATGTACAGCGGCGTTGATCAAGTCCTCCAGGTTCTTTCGGGAGTACGGGAAAACCTCTCCGATTAGGCTGAAAGCCAGTTGCCTGACTTCCATCGGAAATTGTGGAGCCGTATACCCAAACAATTCCTCCCTGTACATATGCTTCTCTACAGCGGTGCCGTAATCCCTGGTCAAGATAGCTAAAAGAAGCCATAGCTGGCGTATGTTTTTGTTAGGAAAGCCGATGATACCTTTTACTTTCTCCAGGTAAAAGATTCTCTTATCCGGTTGATGAAGCCATACCCTGTAAAGGGCATTTTCCAGGGTTGTATAACTATCATCATGCAGGAGTGACTCGAAATACGGCAGCAGGTCTCCTTCAAAGGCACCGGGTACCAGAGAAAGGGCCTGTCGCACCTGAAGACTTCCGGTTTCATAGGCCGTTTTGATGAATTCCGGGGAGAGGGACCTGTGATATGATAAGATCACTCGCTTTTTGAACGGGTCGGAATCTGTAGCGTCCCAGTACCTGAGGATGATCGATTCGTCTTCCGCAGAGCTCGCTGTCAGTTCCTGCCTCAGTCCCATAAAAAGATCGATGGGGCGGTATGATCGTCTTAGATGATCCATCACTTCGCGGTATGGGAAGCTCGTGCTTTCCAGCCAGGTACGGCGGTAATCATTGAGGTCCCGGCCCGAGGAAGATTCGGCGAGCCTCATAAAATCTGAAACCGTGGCATTCTTAAAAGAAAATGTAAGAAGGAATTCCGATATGGCCTTCCTGAATGACTCCTCCCCCAACAGCTCCCTAAGCATAAGGAGGGCGAGTCCGCCCTTATCGTAAAAAGTAAGGCTGCCTGCCTTGGGATCGAGAAGGAATTCCCCCCGGCCTTCCCGGGCCTGAGCTTCCAGGTTTTCAGCCTTGTCGTACAACATCCAGTAAAAATGATCCTCCCCCAGGAATTCTTTTTCGGCCAGCCAGGCATAACAGCTGGCAAACCCTTCATGCAGCCAGTGACTGGAGGCGTCCACTTCGGTCACCAGGTTGCCAAACCATTGATGCGCCAGCTCATGGGCGTTTACATTGACAAAATTCCGGTCTGCAAAAGCCGTGGAATCAATCAGGTAGGCATCCGAAAAAAGGGTGGCTCCGGCATTTTCCATCCCGGCATACAAAAAATCCCTCACGGGTACCATTTTGTAGTTCTGCCAAGGATACGGGACCCCAATCTCCTTTTCGAAGAAGTCGAAGATCTCCCGACTGAACCGGTAGGTAGGTTCTACCCGGAGGCTGTCATCGGGATAGTAATACATCTCGATGGGGATTCCTGATTCGGATTCCTTGTGCATGGAATCATACCGGCCCACGGCAAAAGCGAGGAGGTAGCTGCTCATGGGCTGGTTCATCTCCCATCCCCAGGTTCTCATGTCCCCATCATCTTTTATTTCGTAAAGCTGCCCATTGGAAATGACCTCATAATCCCTGTCGACCGCGATCTTAGTCCTAAAGGTGACCTTTTCGGTCATCAGGTCGAAACTGGGGACCCAATGGCTATTGTATTTACCCTGCCCCTGTGTCCATATCTGTTCGTTCCCCTGAATGCTATCCTTCCATCCAAGGAAATACAGCGCCTGGGAGGGTTGGCACTCATATTCTATTGCCAGACTGTAATTTCGGCCCGCACGCAGTTTCTTCCTGATCACGAGCCTCCTGCCGTCATAAGAATGTTTTGCTTTTTTCCCGTTCAATCTCACGGCCCCAATCTGCATCTTCCTCGCATCGAGAAACACTGAATCTGTTTTGGAACCGGTGATAAACTGGTATTGGACCTGGCCGGATACCTTTTCCTCAAGAGGGTGCAGTTCCAGACGGATGTCACCTGTGATAAAATCCCAGGCAGGGTCTTCCTGGGCAGCAGACGAACCTATTATTAAAAAGATGCTTGCAATGGTGAGAACACGCTTCATAGAGCAGGACATTTCCCTCCCAAAATTAGTATTTTGATCTGTTGGAGTTCAAGGATGTAACCGTTAATTTAGTCAAATGAAAACGGATCTGCTGCAAACCCCGATCACGTATCTCAAAGGGGTGGGCCCCAACAGGGCTCAGGCATTGCAGTCAGAGTTGGGTATCACCACCTATAACGATCTCCTGCACTTCTTTCCGAATCGCTATATCGACAAAACCCGGTATTACAAGATCTCAGAACTGGAACGCAATTCATCAGAGGTGCAGCTCATTGGGAAGATTGTCCATATTAAGACCGTGGAGCAGAAAAGGGGAAGCAGGCTCGTCGCGAGGTTTGTGGACGATACCGGTGAGATGGAACTGGTCTGGTTCCGCGGCCACAAATGGATTCGGGAACAGCTGCAGCTCAATGTGCCCTATGTCATTTTCGGGAGGACGAATTGGTTCAACGGACTGTTTTCCATGCCGCACCCGGAGATGGAACTCCTGACAGCCCATGAACAGGGAATGCGCATCCACATGCAACCCATCTATCCGTCTACAGAGAAATTGAGCAATAAGGGGATCACGAACCGCGTGATGAGCAATATGGTGCAACAACTTTTTACAGAGACCGGCGGGGTCTACAGGGAAACGCTGTCCAAGGACCTGCTGGACGACCTGAAACTGGTCTCGCGCTCGGAGGCCCTCTTCAACATCCATTTCCCAAAAGACCAGAAAAAACTCGCCAAAGCTCAGTTTCGGTTAAAACTGGAAGAACTCTTCTTCATACAGCTCCAGCTGATCGCTAAGAAACTGCTTCGAAAAAAGAAGATCAAAGGTCTGCCTTTTGAGCATGTGGGAGAACATTTTAATACCTTTTACCGGGACTTTCTCCCTTTCGAACTAACAGGGGCCCAACAAAAAGTGATCAAGGAGATCAGGGCTGATCTGGGCAGCAACGCCCAAATGAACAGGCTTTTGCAAGGTGATGTGGGATCTGGAAAGACCATCGTCGCCCTCATGAGCATGTTGCTGGCAATGGATAACGGGTACCAGTCTTGCCTAATGGCCCCTACCGAGATCCTTGCCAACCAGCACTACAACAGCCTGAAGGAGGTCCTCGGGGATATGAAAGTAAATATGGCCTTACTGACAGGCTCTGTTCGGAAATCGGACAGGAAGGGCATTCACGAAGCTCTGGAGGATGGATCCCTCCATATCCTGGTGGGAACACACGCTGTACTCGAACACAAGGTCAGGTTCAAAAACCTGGGGCTGGCCATCATTGATGAACAGCACCGCTTTGGGGTGGCCCAGCGCTCCAAACTCTGGAAAAAGAACGACATCCCTCCGCATATTCTGGTCATGACGGCCACTCCCATCCCCAGGACCCTGGCGATGAGCCTTTACGGCGACCTGGATATCTCGGTGATCGATGAATTACCCCCGGGCAGGAAGCCCGTAAAGACCGTTCACCGATATGATTCCAACAGGTTGAAAGTATTCCGATTTCTCAAGGATGAAATAAAAAAAGGCAGGCAGGTCTATGTAGTCTATCCCCTGATACAGGAATCTCAAGCCCTGGACTACAAGGACCTGATGGATGGATATGAAAGTATCTCCAGGGAATTTCCCCTCCCCGATTACAGGATTTCCATCGTCCATGGGCAGATGAAATCGGAAGACAAGGATTACGAAATGAGCCGGTTCGTAAAGGGGGAAACCCAGATCATGGTAGCGACCACGGTGATAGAAGTTGGGGTGAATGTTCCCAATGCCACAGTGATGATCATCGAAAGTGCCGAGCGATTTGGTCTGTCACAGCTCCACCAACTCAGGGGCCGGGTGGGCCGCGGAGGAGAACAAAGCTATTGTATCCTCTTGACAGGCCAAAAGCTATCTGCCGATGCCAGGACGAGAATAGAGACCATGACCAGTACCCAGGACGGGTTCGAGATCGCAGAGGTGGACCTTAAATTGAGGGGGCCAGGAGACCTGATGGGGACCCAGCAGAGTGGCCTGTTAAACCTCAAGATAGCCGATATTGTACGGGATAATGAGATCCTGAAAACCGCCAGGTTTTATGCGCTTCGAATCCTTCAGGAAGACCCCGACCTTGTTCTGGAAAAGAACGCTCCCATCAGGCAGACGTACGCTGAGCTCCTCAGGCATAAGAACATCTGGAATTACATCAGCTAGCACAAAACTGGCCCGAACTGCCGACTTATGGCGGGTTGAACATCGTAATTTTAAGAAGGGGAAATTTCATTTCAATTCCCTATTTTATAGTTTTGGATGCTTAGAATCATCTGAATATGAGTACAGGTAGAACACTGTTTGACAAAGTTTGGGACGCACATGTTGTGCGGAAAATTGATCAGGGCCCCGATGTCCTTTTCATAGACCGCCACCTCGTGCATGAAGTTACGAGTCCGGTGGCTTTCCTCGGGCTGAAAAAACGCAAGAGCAAGGTGCTCTATCCCGGCAGGACATTTGCCACGGCAGACCACAATACACCCACCCGAAACCAGCACCTCCCGGTAAAAGACCCCCTGTCCGCCAACCAGTTAAGGGCCCTGGAGGAAAACGCCAGGGAACACGGGATCCCCTATTGGGGACTGGGACACGAGAAGAATGGGATCGTCCACGTGATCGGACCCGAGAATGGCATTACCCTGCCCGGCGTGACCGTGGTATGCGGGGATTCCCACACCTCCACACACGGAGCCTTTGGCGCCATTGCCTTTGGAATCGGGACCTCGGAGGTGGAAATGGTGCTGTCTACCCAGTGTATCATGCAGCCCAAACCCAAAAGGATGCGGATCACCATTGACGGAGAATTGAGCGCGGCGGTAACCCCGAAGGACGTCGCCCTGTATATCATTTCCCAACTGACCACTTCAGGGGCTACGGGATATTTTGTAGAATACGCCGGGGAGGTATTTAGGAATATGCCCATGGAAGGCAGGATGACGGTCTGCAACCTCAGTATTGAAATGGGGGCCCGTGGCGGGATGATAGCCCCGGATCAAAAGACCTTTGACTACATAAAAGGAAGGGAATACACTCCCGAGGGAACAGATTGGGACAAGGCGATGGAATATTGGAAAACACTGTATTCCGATGACAATGCCCAATTCGACAAGGAAGTCGTTTTCGACGGTTCAGCCATAGAACCCATGATCACCTACGGTACCAACCCCGGAATGGGAATGGGCATCACTTCCGGGATCCCGATTGCCGAATCCCTGGATGGTGGAGTAGCCACCTACAGGAAATCCCTGGAATACATGGATTTCAAGGAAGGGGATGCTATGTTGGGAAAAAAGATCGATTTTGTTTTTCTGGGTAGCTGTACAAACGGACGGATCGAAGATTTCAGGGCCTTTGCCAGGGTGGTAAAAGGCCGCAAAAAGGCGGATCACGTCACGGCATGGCTGGTACCGGGCTCGCATCGCGTAGAAGAGGCCATCAGGGAAGAAGGAATACTGGAGATACTGGAAAATGCCGGATTTGAACTGAGGGAACCGGGATGTTCGGCATGCCTGGCCATGAATGATGACAAGATCCCTGCCGGAAAATACGCCGTGAGTACTTCGAACCGGAATTTCGAAGGCAGACAGGGACCGGGTGCCCGAACTCTGCTTGCGAGTCCGCTGGTTGCCGCCGCCGCTGCAGTGACCGGAAAGGTAACAGATCCGAGGGAGTTACTCGAATTAGAAACCGCTTAAAGAAAAAGAGAAAATGGCTTACGATAAATTCAATACCCTGACCAGCACGGCGGTTCCACTGCCCATTGAAAATGTGGATACGGACCAGATCATCCCTGCCCGTTTTTTGAAAGCTACGGAGCGCAAAGGCTTTGGGGACAACCTGTTCAGGGACTGGCGCTACCACCCGGATGATACGCCCAAGGAGCACTTTGTACTCAACAATCCCATTTACGGGGGCAAGATCCTGGTGGGTGGGAAGAATTTCGGTTCCGGTTCTTCCAGGGAACATGCGGCCTGGGCGATCTACGACTATGGTTTTCGATGTGTGGTCTCCAGTTTCTTTGCGGATATATTCAGGAATAATTGCCTGAATATCGGGGTGCTGCCCGTACAGGTGAGCCCCGCGTTTCTGCAACGCATCTTTGAAGAGATCGAGAAGGATCCCAAAGCTGAGCTGACCGTGGATCTTCCCGAACAGAAGATAAGAATAGAAGCTACGGGTGAAGAGGAGCATTTTGAGATCAATGCCTATAAAAAAGAGAATTTACTCAACGGGTATGACGATATCGACTACCTGCTGAGCATGAAAGAGGAGATCACGACATTTGAGCGCGGTCTGCCCCTTTAAAAAAGGATAGTACTATGGCCGAAACAGTATCCGTACCGGCGAATAAAGTTGGGGGAAGTCCTTCCGGAAACAGGTCGACGCAGCGTAAGACCATCGAGATCATGGACACCACCCTCAGGGATGGGGAACAGACCTCCGGAGTATCCTTTTCGGCCTCCGAAAAACTTACCCTGGCCAAACTTTTACTGGAAGAACTCAAGGTAGACAGGATCGAGATCGCATCTGCCAGGGTGTCGGAAGGTGAGTTCCAGTCGGTAAAGCAGATACTGCAATGGGCCGCCGGCAAAGGATTTGAAGACCGGGTAGAAGTCCTGACCTTTGTGGACGGCGGACTTTCTATCCGATGGATGCAAGAAGCCGGAGCCAAGGTTCAGAACCTGCTGACCAAGGGATCTCTGAACCACCTGACCCATCAACTTAAAAAGACCCCTAAAAAACATTTTGAGGAGATCGCGGAGGTCATCCGTATGGCACAAGCCGAAGGAATCTCCACCAATGTATACCTCGAGGACTGGAGTAATGGTATGCGCAACTCCCCTGAATACGTATTCGAATTCCTCAACTTCCTGTCTACCCAACCGTTGAGGCGAATCCTTCTGCCGGATACCCTCGGAGTCCTTACACCTCTGGAAACAGGAGATTTTATCAAGCAGATCGTTACCCGATATCCGGATATCCACTTCGATTTCCATGGGCATAACGATTACGACCTCAGTGTGGCCAACGTCATGGAGGCTCTCAAAGCCGGGTGCCATGGCCTTCATCTGACCGTGAATGGGATGGGTGAAAGGGCCGGGAACGCTCCCCTGGCCAGTGTAGTGGCCGTGATCAATGATTTCCTGCCCGATTACAGGATTAATGTTGAAGAATCTTCCCTCTTTAAGGTGAGCAAACTCGTTTCGGCGTTTACGGGTTTCGGAATTCCGGCTAACAAACCGATTGTGGGAGATAATGTATTTACGCAAACTGCTGGTATACACGCTGATGGCGATAATAAAAAGAATCTATACTTCAATGATTTGTTGCCGGAAAGATTCGGCAGGAAACGCAAATACGCCCTGGGCAAAACCTCAGGAAAAGCCAATATCCAGAAGAATCTCCAGGAATTGGGACTTACCCTGAATGAGGAGGAGATCAAGAAAGTGACCGCCAGGATCATCGAACTGGGTGACAAGAAGGAAAGGGTCACCAAGGATGACCTGCCTTTTATCATTTCGGATGTCCTGGACAGCGATAGCTACCAGCATAAAGTGGTAGTAAAATCCTATGTACTCACCCACGCCAAAGGACTTAAACCCTCCACTACGATCTGTGTGGAAATCGAGGGGGAGACTTTTGAGGAAAATGCGCAGGGTGACGGGCAGTTCGACGCCTTTATGAATGCTCTCAGAAAAGTGTATCGGGCTAAAAAACGAAGCCTGCCCAACCTGATCGACTATGCCGTACGAATTCCCCCTGGCAGCAACTCGGATGCCCTTTGCGAAACTTTCATCACCTGGCAGGAAGGTGAAAAGGAATTTACAACCCGTGGACTCGATTCTGATCAGACTGTATCAGCTATCAAGGCCACCGAAAAGATGCTCAACATTTTTTAATTTCCGGAAATAGAATATTATATGGAATTGAACATTGCCCTCCTGGCCGGAGATGGTATCGGCCCTGAAGTGATTGCCCAGGCCGTAAAGGTCTGCGATGCCGTAGCAGAAAAATTCAACCACAGGATCCACTGGCAACCCGCCCTCACGGGTGCTGCCGCCATCGATGCAGTTGGCGATCCCTATCCCGAAGAGACCCATGCCATCTGTGCAGGCTCTGACGCCGTGCTCTTCGGGGCCATTGGTCATCCCAGGTTCGACAATGACCCTTCAGCTAAAGTCAGGCCCGAACAGGGATTGCTGAAAATGAGGCAGAAACTGGGACTGTTCGCAAACGTCAGGCCTACCTTCACCTTCCCTTCCCTTATCGAGAGGTCCCCTTTAAAAAGGGAAAGGATAGAGGGCACAGACCTGGTCTTCCTCCGGGAGCTTACGGGTGGAATCTATTTTGGCAAAAGAGGTCGGGAAGACAACGGTGAGACCGCCTATGACACCTGCACTTACACCCGAAAGGAAGTACAACGACTGGCCAAAAAGGGATTTGAGATGGCCATGAAACGCTCAAAAAAACTTTGCTGTGTGGATAAGGCCAACGTCCTGGAATCATCCAGACTTTGGAGGGAAACCGTACAGGCCATGGAAAAAGATTACCCTGAGGTGGAGGTCTCCTACGAATTTGTCGATGCCGTTGCCATGCGATTGGTGCAGTGGCCGAATGCGTACGACGTACTCATCACCGAAAACCTCTTCGGGGATATCCTTACCGATGAAGCTTCCGTGATCAGCGGGTCTATGGGGCTCATGCCCTCCGCTTCCATCGGGGAGTCCATCGGCCTGTATGAGCCTATACACGGTTCCTACCCCCAGGCCGCAGGTAAGGACATTGCCAACCCGTTGGCTACGGTATTGTCTGCAGCAATGATGTTCGACGATTTTGGTCTTTTTGAGGAGTCCAGTGCGATCAGGGATGTAGTAAACCGCTCCCTGGGCGAAGGGGTTGTCACCGAAGACCTGGCGGAAAAAGGTAAGGCGTACAAGACCAGCGAAGTGGGCGACTGGCTTGCCAAACACATCTGACTCTTAATTAAAGAATATATTCCGTGCTGGTAAAGTTTGACAGTTTGGTCTCCAGCAACTGGTTTACGGTGTCCTTGTTGATCTCGTTATCCTTAAAGGCCAGTAAGGTACGTATGGAGAATGAACGCAGGGCATCGTGCACGCTGAGGGTAGACTGGGCAGAGTCTTTCCTCCCGGTAAAGGGATACACATCGGGACCTCTCTGGCAAGAACTGTTGAGATTTACCCTGCAGACCAGGTTGGCCAGGGTATCGATCAAAGGAGCCAGTGTATAGACGTCTTTCCCGAACAGGCTTACCTGCTGCCCGTAGTTGCTCTCTGCCATGTCATCCAGTGGCTCTTCGATATCCTGGAAGGAGAGGACAGGAATCACCGGCCCGAATTGCTCTTCCTGATAAACACGCATATCCTTGGTGACAGGATAAAGAACTGCCGGCCAGATGTAATTGTCGAAATGCTTCCCTCCTTTTTCGTTCATGATCCGGGCTCCTTTTGCCAGGGCATCATCAATGAGCTCCTGGATATAGGCCGGTTTGCCCGGTTCGGGCAGGGGAGTCAGTTTAACTCCCTCTTCCCAGGGATTACCGAATTTGAGAGTATCAACCCTGGAAGCGAACTGTTTCAGAAAGTTTTCCCTCACTTCTTCGTGCACATAGACGATCTTCAGGGCCGTACACCTCTGTCCGTTAAAACTCAGGGTGCCCGTAATACATTCTTCTACGGTAAGGTCCATATCGGCATCGGGCAGGATGATAGCCGGGTTTTTGGCCTCCAGCCCAAGGACCAGTCGCAAGCGGTTACTCTTGGGGTGCTGTTCCTGCAGGGCGTTGGCAGACCGGCTGTTCCCGATCAGGGCCAGGACGTCTACCTTCCCGGTTTTCATAATGGGCGCAGCCACAGATCGACCCCGGCCAAAAAGAATATTGACTACCCCTTTCGGGAAGCTGTTCCTGAAAGCCTCCAGCAGAGGAGTGATCAGCAGCACTCCGTGCTTAGCCGGTTTGAATATGGCCGTATTCCCCATGATCAACGCCGGAATTAAAAGCGCGAAGGTTTCGTTTAAGGGGTAATTATATGGCCCCAGACAAAGGACAACTCCCAGAGGGCCACGCCTGATGTGGGCATATACGCCTTCGTGCTTCTGGAATTTAGCCGAGTTGCGGTCCAGTTGCTTGTAATCTTCAATCGTGTCGTAAATGTAATCTACGGTACGGTCAAATTCCTTGATGGAGTCCGGGAGCGATTTGCCGATCTCCCACATAAGCAGCTTCACCACTTCATCCCTTTTTGTTTTCATTTGGGACACGAACTTCTCCATGCACTCTATGCGATCCCTTACCTTCATGGTAGGCCAGATGCCCTTCCCCTGGTCATAAGCCTTCAAAGCACCTTCAAGAGCCTCCATGGCCTCAGCCTCCCCCAGGTCTGGAATACTTCCCAATACGGTATGGCTGTAGGTTTCCGTCGAAGAGAGGGTTGAGAACACTTCGGTCACATTCCCTTTCCAGGGTTTTAATTCGCCGTCTACCAAATAGGTTCTCTGGTGGATCTGTTCCGAGATCTGATATTTTTCAGGGATGATCGCCGTCTCTGTGGCCATGTTATTCAGTTTTCCTTAAAAATAGAGAATTAAAGGCTTTAGACAATGGGTTTCATGGCCGTCATGGATGCCCGCAGTCTGGCTCCTACCTTTTCTACCGGGTGCTCCCTCAGGGCTTTGTTTACCTGAATGAGTTTCGCATTGGGAACTCCGTTATCCCTGCCTTCCCCAAAAGCCTTGCCGATGACATCTGTATCGATCTTTTTCATAAAATCCTTCAGGAGGGGCTTGCAGGCGTGGTCAAAAAGATAGCATCCGTATTCAGCCGTATCTGAGATCACACGGTTCATCTCAAAAAGTTTTTTCCTGGCGATGGTATTGGCGATCAGGGGAGTTTCATGAAGGGACTCGTAATAGGCTGATTCCCCTATGATCCCAGACTCCGTCATGGCTTCATAGGCGAGCTCCACCCCCGCTCTTACAAAGGCTACCATAAGGACCCCATTGTCGTAATATTCCTGTTCAGAGATCTTCTGGTCTCCTGCAGGGGTCTTCTCAAAGGCCGTCTCGCCGGTTGCAGCCCTCCAGGTGAGGAGGTTTTTGTCATCGTTCGCCCAGTCTTCCATCATGGTTTTGGAAAAATGCCCGCTCATGATGTCGTCCATATGTTTTTGAAATAAGGGGCGCATTATGTCTTTTAATTCTTCTGAAAGGTCGAAGGCCTTGATCTTGGCAGGATTGGACAGCCTGTCCATCATGTTGGTGATCCCTCCGTATTTCAAGCCTTCCGTGATGGTCTCCCACCCGTATTGTATAAGTTTGGAAGCGTAGCCCGCATCTATCCCTTTTTCCAACATTTTGTCAAAACAGAGGATGGAGCCCGTCTGCAGCAGTCCGCACAGGATGGTCTGTTCTCCCATCAAATCCGATTTCACCTCTGCCACGAAGGAAGACTCAAGCACTCCTGCCTTGTGGCCCCCGGTGGCTGCAGCATAGGCCTTGGCCTGGGCAAGGCCTTTACCTTCGGGGTCATTTTCGGGGTGTACAGCTATGAGTGTAGGCACCCCAAAACCGCGTTTGTATTCTTCCCTGACCTCGGAACCCGGGCTTTTCGGAGCCACCATGATCACGGTCAGGTCCTTCCTGATCTGCATTCCCTCCTCCACGATATTGAAGCCGTGTGAATAAGACAGGGTTGCTCCTTTTTTCATCAGGGGCATCACACTTTTGATGACATTGGTATGTTGTTTGTCCGGTGTGAGGTTGATGAGCAGATCGGCCGAAGGCACCAACTCTTCATAGGTCCCCACTTTGAAGCCATTTTCCGTGGCATTGATATAAGAGGCCCGCTTTTCTGAGATCGCGGCTTCACGAAGCGTATAGGCTATATCGAGGCCTGAGTCCCTCATGTTTAACCCCTGGTTCAGGCCCTGGGCACCGCATCCGATGATCACGATCTTTTTGCCTTTAAGGGCGGATACCCCGTCGGCAAATTCGCTCGTGTCCATAAACCGGCATTTTCCTAATTGTTTTAATTGATCCCTCAGGGAAAGAGTATTGAAATAATTCGTCATGCGTAATCTGTTAGGTTCTCGTTATTCTTGATTTTCATAGGCGTTGAGCATGGCCGTGATCGGCATGGAAGCCTTGGTCACCGCTATTCTTCCGGATCTTACGAATTGCAGGATACCATAGGGTTCGAGCTGGTCGTGCATCTCGTCTATCTCATGCCTGCGCCCGGTCTTAGCCAGGACAAAGAATTCCCTGGATACGGTAACGATCTGGGAATTGCTCTCCTTGATAATATTCTGGATCTGCCTTTCGTCAAATAGCAGATGAGAGGCGATCTTGAACAGGGCGGATTCCTGATAAATGATCTCCTCATCTGTGTGGTAGAAAGCTTTGATCACCTCGATCTGCTTTTCAATCTGGGCTACGATCTTCCGAGTCCAGTCCTCCGTGGTGAAAACGACAATTGTAAATTTAGAAACATGTTCAATTTCTGATTTAGAGACATTTAAACCTTCTATATTAATATGTCGCTTTAAGAATATTCCCGAGATCCTGTTTAGCAGGCCTACGTTGTTCTCGGAGTATACGGATATGGTGAACCACTTTTTTTCCATGGCTTTTTACTTTAATCTGATATCTGATACGGATGCGCCGGAAGGGATCATGGGAAAGACATTGTCTTCCTTCTCCACCTTCACTTCCAGGAAGTAAGGCTCCTTGGAAGCGATCATTTCTGTGACCGCCGCTTTGAGGTCTTTCCTTTCCGTAACCCGTTTCGCCCGGATATGATATCCTTCGGCGATCTTGACGAAGTCCGGGTTGGTCATCACGGTAGAGGCATACCTTCTCTCAAAAAAGAGTTCCTGCCATTGCCTCACCATCCCCAGATGGTCGTTGTTGAGCACCACGATCTTGACGGCCAATTTGTTTTGATAAATAGTAGCCAGTTCCTGTATGGTCATCTGGTACCCCCCATCTCCTATAATAGCCACAACTTCCCGGTCCATAGCTCCCATCTTGGCACCGATGGCAGCAGGAAGGGCAAAGCCCATGGTGCCCAGCCCGCCTGAGGTTATATTGCTCTTAGACTGGTCGAATTTGGCGTATCGGCAGGTTACCATCTGGTGCTGGCCCACGTCCGTTACGATAACCGCCTTGTTTTTGGTAGCCTGGTTGATCTCCTCCACCACTTCGCCCATAGTAAGTCCGGCCTTTGTGGGATGAAGATCTCTCTCGATGACCTCCCTGAATTCTTCCTGATATTTCAATCGGAATTCATTCCTCCAGGCTTCGTGACTGTTCTTCTCAATCCTGGGCAGTAACGCTCTCAGCGTCTCTCTGGCATCCCCCAGCAGTGCGATGTCTACCTTTACATTCTTATCGATCTCCGCAGGATCTATCTCCATATGGATGATCTTGGCCTGTTTGGCATAGGTCTCCAGATTTCCGGTCACCCGGTCATCAAAGCGCATACCGATAGCGATCAGGACGTCGCATTCATTGGTAAGGACATTGGGGCCGTAGTTGCCGTGCATGCCTACCATTCCCACATTGAGAGGATGTTCTGTACTCATGGCTGAAAGTCCCAGGATGGTCCAGGCAGCCGGGATCCCGGCTTTTTCCACCAGTTGCTTCAGTTCCTCTTCCGCCTTCCCGAGTATGACTCCCTGGCCGAAGACGATATACGGTTTTTTAGCCTTATTGATCAATTCGGCTGCCGCATCCAGATCTTTTTCATGGGCTTTGGCCACTGGCGGATAACTACGCACGCCTTTACAGGCCTCGTAATGAAAATCGAGTTCGTCGAATTGTGCATTTTTTGTAATGTCGATGAGTACCGGCCCGGGTCTGCCCGACCTGGCAATGAAAAAGGCCTTTGCCATGATGTACGGAATCTCTTCGGCCTTGGTGATCTGGTAGTTCCACTTGGTCACGGGAGTCGAAATGCCGATGATATCGGTCTCCTGGAAGGCATCAGAACCAAGGAGGTGACGGGGAACTTGCCCCGTGATACAGACGATGGGTGTGGAATCGATCTGGGCGTCGGCCAACCCTGTGACGAGGTTGGTCGCACCCGGACCTGATGTCGCCATGGCTACGCCTACCCTGCCACTGACCCGGGCATAGCCCTGGGCGGCATGGGTGGCACCCTGTTCGTGCCTGGTAAGGATATGAGTAAGCCTGTCCTGAAATTTATAAAGTTCGTCATAAACCGGCATGATAGCCCCTCCCGGATACCCGTAAATAAGGTCCACTCCTTCGGCCAGAAGGCAATGTATGATCGCTTCTGCCCCACTAACCCTCAACTTATCGGGGTTATTCTTCGCGGTTTTCTTTGATGTAATCGTTTCCATAATTTGTCATTCGAGCTGAGACAATCTTATTCGCCAACCTATTTAAATTGATCCGTAACACAACCCTCGGAAGCTGAGGAGACGGTATTGGCGTATTTGTAAAGGCTTCCCTTCCGCACCTTTAAGGGCGGCTGTTTCCATTTCGCTTTTCTATCGGCCATTTCCCCATCAGATAGTGCAACGCTGATCGTATTCTTTTCTGCATCTATGGTGATCATGTCCCCATCGCGAAGCAAGGCGATAGGGCCTCCTTCCTGGGCTTCCGGGGAAACGTGTCCCACGACAAAACCATGGGTACCCCCTGAGAATCGTCCGTCCGTGATCAGGGCCACATCCTTGCCCAGACCTGCCCCCATAATGGCGGCTGTTGGCTTGAGCATCTCCGGCATCCCAGGTCCGCCCTTGGGGCCCTCATAACGTATGACCACCACATCCCCCTTTTTTACCAGGCCCTTTCCTATGCCTTCATTAGCTTTGAATTCATCTTCAAAGACCTTGGCCGGACCTGTAAAATGATATCCTTCTTTCCCGGTGATCTTTGCCACGGCTCCTTTGGGGGCCAGGTTGCCGTAAAGGATCCTCAAATGTCCGGTTTCCTTTATGGGGTTTTTCAGGGTATGTACCACTTTTTGACCTTCCTTCAGGCCCGGTATTTTTTCGAGATTCTCGGCTACGGTCTTACCCGTTACCGTCAGGCAGTCGCCGTGCAGCATACCGTTCTCAAGCATGAATTTCATGACCGCCGGGATCCCGCCTACCCTGTGTACATCTTCCATAAGATATTTTCCGCTGGGTTTCAGATCGGCCAGGAAGGGCGTGGTGTCGCTGATCCTCTGAAAATCATCCAGGGTGAATTCGATCTCCGCCGCCTTTGCAATGGCCAGGAAATGAAGTACTGCGTTCGTTGAACCTCCGAGAACGGTGATCAGCCTGACCGCGTTTTCAAGGGATTTCCTGCTGATGATGTCGCTGGGTTTTATATCGTTCTCGAGCAGATACCTCAGTGCCCTGCCCGCTTCCAAACAATCCTTTTCCTTATCCTTGCCCGTGGCCGGGTTGGATGAATTATAGGGCATGGCCATTCCCAGTGCTTCAATGGCAGAGGCCATAGTATTGGCTGTGTACATACCCCCGCAGGCTCCTGCTCCCGGACATGCATTCTGTATCACACTTTTGAATTCCCCTTCGCTGATGGTTCCTGCCACCTTCTCACCCCAGGCTTCAAAGGCGCTGACAATATCGAGCTTACGGTCATTGAGACATCCCGATGCGATCGTGCCCCCGTAGACAAGGACGGAGGGCCTGTTAAGCCGGATCATAGCCATAAGTGCCCCCGGCATATTCTTGTCACAGCCGACCACCGTGACAAGTCCGTCGTAATTCATGGCCTGCACCACCGTTTCCATGGAATCCGCAATAACATCCCTGGAAGGCAATGAATAGCGCATCCCGTAGGTGCCCATGGAAATTCCGTCACTAACCCCTATAGAATTGAAAACAAGGCCCACAAGGTCCTTCTCCTTCAAACCCTTTTTAACAACCTGGGCCAGATCATTGAGGTGCATATTACAGGGGTTACCCTCATAGCCCGTGCTTCCTATTCCGATCAGGGGTTTTTGCAGATCCTCCTCGGTCAAACCAATGGCATAAAGCATCGCCTGAGCGCCGGGCTGTGTGGGATCCTGAGTTACGTTTTTGCTGAATTTATTTAATGCGGTCGTCTTCTTTTCCAATGCTGCAGTTTACTTTTTAAAGACTAATCAACTCAAAGATACTGGTTTAAAAGACCCTTCCGGGGTATCAGAAAGGTCAGGGATAAAGCCAATGAGCTATGTTTAGCTATATTATATTGATATTCAATACATTAAGGTCTTATTATTTATCATATTCATCATTTACCGTACCCGATAGAATTCGATGAGAATTTCGTCCAGGGTCCCTGAAAAACCCTATTTTTGGGCTATGCGACACACTATCAAAGAGCGTTTGGAAGCCCAGCGCAGGTATTTCGGTACGGGTCGTACCAAAGAGCTCCAATTCAGAAGGCAGACACTCAAAAAGTTGAGATCTGAAATCGTAAAAAAGGAAGATGCTATCTGCAACGCCCTCTATGCCGATTTTAAGAAGCCCCGTTTTGAGACCCTGATAGCAGAGACACAATTTGTACTTGCCGAACTCAATACCCTGATCCGGCATTTGGAGCTTTGGGCCCGCCCTGAAAGGGTTCCTTCCTCCCTTCTTAATTTCCCATCCTCGGATCGGATCTACAAA
The DNA here is from genome assembly GCF_041567615.1 of Muriicola sp. GTDB lineage: Bacteria > Bacteroidota > Bacteroidia > Flavobacteriales > Flavobacteriaceae > Muriicola. Next base: position 9,659 of record NZ_JBFGBM010000001.1, on the reverse strand, counting down.
GAACCTTATGGCACAGTACTGATCATCGCTCCCTGGAACTACCCCTTCCAACTCACACTCATGCCGCTTATTTCGGCCATCGCTGCGGGGAATACGGCCGTCCTCAAGCCTTCGGAATTGACCCCGAATACGTCCAAACTCATCGCTGAAATGGTATCGGCTGTGTTCGACCCCGACCACGCCATGGTCTTCCAAGGGGACGCCGAGGTAGCCAAAGCCCTTTTGGCAGAAAAATGGGATTATATCTTTTTTACGGGGAGTACAAGGGTCGGCAAGATCGTATATGAAAGTGCCGCCGGGAACCTCACGCCGGTTACCCTCGAACTGGGGGGGAAAAGCCCTTGTATAGTCGATGGATCTGCCCTGCCCGCCCAGGCTGCCGGAAGGATCGTTTGGGGCAAATTCCTCAATGCGGGTCAGACCTGCATTGCCCCCGATTACATCCTGGTGCACGCTTCGATCAAGGATCGGCTTGTTGAGGAATTGAAAAAGAGCATCGTCCGATTCTTCGGGGAAAACCCCGAGAATTCTCCAGACCTGGCCAGGATCATTTCCGAAAGACATTTCAAGAGGCTGGTCGGTCTTATGGAAGGGCAGGAATTGCTTTTTGGCGGACAGTACAATGCGAAGGACCGTTTTATCGCCCCCACACTGGTAGACGAGCCCGGCAGGGACAGTGAGATCATGCAGGAAGAAATCTTCGGGCCCCTACTCCCCTTGATCTCATACAGGAATGAAGAGGAAATCGATGCCTGGATATCGAGCCACGGGAAGCCCCTGGCAGCCTATATTTTCTCCAGAAAAAAGGCCTTTCAGAAAAAAATGCTCCGCAAATACAGTTTTGGGGGTGGGGTGATCAACGACACCCTGATACACATCAGTAACAAGAACCTCCCCTTTGGAGGCGTGGGCAATAGCGGACTCGGTTCCTATCACGGCAAACGGAGCTTTAATGCCTTTTCCCATCAGAAAGCAGTAATACACCGCGGGACCTGGCTGGATCCGAAATTCAGAAATCCGCCCTACAGACTCCCCGTCAGCTTCATCAAAAAACTCAAACACCTTTTATAGCCCTAATGGAAAAAACGGTAACCGAAGCCATACGATATCGGAGGTCTGTGAGGATCTTCGACCCTGAAAAGGAGATAGATGCGGAAAAGGTCCGCTCCTGTATAGAAAATGCCATACTGGCGCCCACGAGCAGCAATCTGCAGTTATGGGAATTTTACCATATCACGGATCCGGAGACCCTTAAAAAAATGGTTCATGCCTGCCTGGGTCAGAATGCCGCCAAAACGGCCGAGCAAATGGTGGTGATCGTTGCCCGCCGGGATCTCTGGAAACAACGCGCCAGGGATAACAGGGAGTTTTTGAAAAAAAATCTCGGTAATAAAAAACCTTCAGAATACAGCAGGAGGGAAAAATTTGCCCTGGGATACTACACCAAGGTGGTACCTGCCGTCTATGTGGAATTCCTGGGGATCGTGGGTTGGCTGCAGTATTTTCTGTTCAGCATTATCGGACTGTTCAGGCCCGTGTACCGTCAGGTACGCAGGTCTGATATGAGGATCGTGGCCCATAAGAGCGCCGGTCTGGCAGCCCAGAATTTTATGCTTTCCATGGCCGCAATCGGATATGATACCTGTCCGATGGAGGGAAGCGATACGCTTAGGATCAAGAGGATACTCGGCCTGCCCTGGGGAGCGGAGATCACCATGACCATAGGATGCGGAATCCGGGATGAAAAAGGAATTTACGGACAGCGGTTCCGTATCCCATTCGAAAAAGTCTACCGGAAAATCTAACTTTCTTTTTTGAAATAAACGGTATCCCCAAAAGTCTTTTGAGCCAGTTTGTTGATGGAATCATCCGAGAGCTGCAGGATTCGAGGATAGCCGCCTGTGGTCTGTCCATCCCGCATCAGAATGATCAGCTTTCCTCCGGGTGTCAATTGCACCGTACCGGGCAGTGTAGCGGAGGTCAGCATGGGATGTTGATGAGACCCCAGGATTTCCTGGAGTTGATAGGCCATTCTATTGTTCTCCTTGGCAATGGTAAAGGGCTGACTGAAAAGGAGCTCCTGCTGTTCACTGTCCAGGATATCGAATTCCGGACCAGGGCTTGCTTTTAATTTGAGTACTCTTTCAATCTCCTCAGGGATCACATGGGTGATCTTCGGCTCAAATTCCGACACCTCCTCATAATGCAACTCCATCCCGGCTACCAGGTGGTCCTTCTCTGTGATCGGTTTATAAAAAGATCGGCTCTTCAACACTTCCCCCGTATCAAAACCACCCTTGATGGCTACATACCCGCGGAGTCCGTCTATGTGTTTTCCGAAGGCGAGACGGTCCCCGGAACGTATCCTGTGAACGCCGTGGTTATCGATATCCACCTCATTGAGTTTGGGAGACAGGTTGGCGCCGGCAATGGCGATCCAGGTATCCCTGGTAAATTCGAGGACAGGCCCCGACATGGTAACCTCGAGGACGGCGGCTTCATCCGGATTTTCCAGCATGGCGTTGGCCAGATGGGCAGCTGCCCGGTCCATACTGCCGGACACAGGCACCCCGAGATGTCGAAAACCAAATCGGCCACTATCCTGGATCGTGGTAAAAAATCCGCTTTTTACAATTTTAAGCACGCTTAATTGTCTTTAGTTAACAGGTCAATACCAACCTCAGCCTGGATGGTGTGAAGGTCGAATTGTGCACGGGTGATCGAATAAAAAGTAACGGTGTCCCCCACCCTTACAAAACACGGATTCTCCTTTTGTGCATCGAAGATCGGGATCGGACAATTTCCTATGATGTTCCAGCCACCGGGACAATCCTGGGGATATACACCCGTTTGTTTTCTCGCCAGACCCACGGAACCTTTCCGCACATGCAGCCTGGGAGAAGCTTTTCTAGGGGTTTCCAGATCCTTGGGAACACCCCCCAGATAGAGAAATCCCGGTAAGAAGCCTATCCCATAGACCGTATAGGTAGCTGCAGTATGAAGGGTAATGATTTGCTCGATGGATTTGCCCAGTTGCTGACTGAGTTCTTCCAGGTCGATCCCGAATTCCAGGTCGTAGCAAACAGGCAATTTCCAGTGTCTCGGCTCTTTTTTTGCCCCCTCTTTTCGCTCTTTGTACAACTTCTGGAGGGCGGCAGATATTTCTTCGAACTTCAATTCCTTTCTGTTGTTGACCAGGGTCAGGGAATTATAGGCCGGGATGATCTCCCATTCAGGTTCGCCATAACCCTGAAGCTTTATAAAGTCTTTGAAGATCAGGATGTCATCCAGGATATTCGAATCGATTTCAAAAGGCCATTCTACGAGTACGGCAGACTTGCCAAAGGGCTTGATATAGATGGGGTACGTATTCATTTCCTTAAATGAATATGATGCTTTGGAAATTCGACCGAAAGATACGCTAATATTTCATATGCTGTAGCAGTATCCCCATGAATACAATACGTTTGCGCCTCAATGTGCCTGAAGTGGCCTCTGACGGTCTTAACTTCAGAGTTTACGATCATTGTCAGCAGATGCCGGAGTACCGCTTCGGGCTCCGTAATCAGGGCCTGGGGGGATTCCCTTGAAACAAGGGTGAGATCATCTTCGTAATTCCTGTCTCCAAAGGCTTCGTAGACACACTCAAATCCCGAGTGTTGAGCTGCGATCGAAATTGCCGAACCGTACGGTACGTAAAGCGGAATACCATTTCTACACTCAGATATTGCCTCGAGGTACTGTTCTGACAACTCACTGTTTTTTGCCAGGTCATTATACAGGGCACCGTGGGCTTTTATGTGTGACATTTCAACTCCTTCTTCCCTGAGAATGTCCTCTAGCCCCTTTACCTGGGACTCAATCGAATCCCTGAAAATTTCGGTTTCCATCTGCATGCTTTTCCTGCCAAAGTTTTCTCTGTCGGGATAAGAAGGATGGGCACCTACCCTGACGCGGTGCTTTTTGGCCAGGGAGATCACCTCCCTCATGGTTGCCACATCGCCTGCATGCCCTCCACAAGCCAGATTGCAGGAAGATATATAAGGAAACAGGCGGGCTTCATTTCCCACGCCTTCACCCACGTCGCAATTGATATCGATCTCCCACCGGTTCATAATGCGAAAATAACGGAAAGGATACTTTTTAGGCCAAGAAAGACGATGAGCAACAACAACAAGCCTCCTGCTATATTTTGCCACGTTTTATTTCTGTACCTTCCCATGAGGGCGGACTGATTGACGATCCACAGGAGGAAGACACAAATCACAGGTAGCAATAGCCCATTGGCCACCTGTGCAAACTGTATGATCTCAATAGGCCGTATGTTCAGGAACTGGGATAATACCCCCACAAGAAGGATCAGCCCCCACACCATGCGAAATCTCCTTCCCGACAAACCTTCCTTCCAGTTAAAACAACTGGCAGCCACGTAAGCAGCGGCGAGCGGAGCTGTGATGGCCGAAGTGATCCCGGCAGCAAACAAACCTATTCCCAAAAAATACGTGGCAGCTTTTCCATAAAGGGGTTCCAATCCCCTGGCGAGATCGAGCCCGCTGCTGACCTCCGTGAGTCCGCTTGCACTGGCAGACACCACAATGGCCATGGAGATGAGTCCGCCCAGGCCTATGGAGAGTACAGTGTCCCAGCGAATCGCTTTCAGGTCTTTAACGGATTCCCATTTTTCACTCACAAGTGAGGCATGCAGAAAGAGGTTATAGGGAACCACTGTGGTCCCGATCAGGGCAACGACAGTAAAAAGACCTCCCTCGGGCAAAGAGGGGATAAAAAGTCCCGCCAATACTTTTCCAACTTCCGGACGGGTCAGGAAAGCAGCAAGGATAAATGAAATACTCATCAATATCACAAGAGTTATAAACACCTTCTCCAGGGTTTTGTACGAACCTGCAAATAAGAGCACAAAAACTCCCGCACCGATGAACCATGAAAACCAGGGTGAAGGTTGGGAACCGGTAAACGCCTCGAGTCCCAGTACAGCGCCTCCTATATTTCCCGCCTCATAGGCTGCGTTCCCTATAACAACAGCACTGAGGATGATTACAGTTACGGAATTCCGGGCCCATGGTTTTTGAAGCTGAGACCGGATACTCGCAGCAAGACCTTGCTTTGTGAGAATGCCGATGCGGGCTGCCATTTCCTGAAAGACTACGGTGGTTATTACTGAGAGCAGCAATGCCCACAAAAGGGCAAATCCAAAACCTACGCCTGCCAGGGTACAGGTAGTGACCGTTCCCGGGCCGATAAAGGCTGCAGCGATCAGAAATCCAGGGCCTATTTTCTTAAACACGAAAATCCTTTTGCCCGGGAATGTACATCAAAGTTGAAACTTTCACCAATTTCTTGCCAGAAGAGACTGAGGATTTTGAAGATCCAATGTCAAAAAGAGTGTCGTTCGTCTAAAAATTTGCATTTCGTCTAAAAACAGGATGTCGTTCATCGATACTGCAAAATAATTCATCAATCTCCCGGTTATAATAAACCCAAATCTAATTTTGACCTGCTTGTATGACCTGCTTAGAATGCAATAAAGAACTCGGCTACCTCGATCACAAAAATTCAATGGAAGTCTATGGCGTAGAACTTTGTGCCAAGCACAAGACCCGGATCGACCGCCTTATCAAATCAAACAATACCCCTCGTGCTGCCATAAAACTGTACTACGCCCTGAAAGAGGCCGGCGTTTACCCTATGCTCGAATGGTGGGATGGAAAGAAATCAGTCGACATAGCCATTTCCAGGGTTAAATTAAATATCGAGATCGATACAGAATACCAGATGCTCACCCATGAACAGGCCATGAACAATCTGGAGGAGACCATGCATTCCTTCAAGAACGGGTTTACCACGGTCAGGATCCCTCACGTAGTGATCAAGCACTACCTCCGGGAAACGGTGCAGAGTATTCTGGGTATCATCGAAGGCCTGAAGGTGAACATCAAGGTCATATAAAGTAAACGGGGCGAACAGAAAATGAGAAGTATGCAGCAAGAAAGCAAATACACCCTGAGATCCTATACCTTAAGCAAGATCATTCTTTTTTTGCTTACCATTGCCGCCCTCGCGGTCATAATCAATACCAATCCCGTAATCTCGAGATTCCTATTTGGCCTTCCTGTGATCCTCTCCGGATTCCTGGGTATTGCCGGGGTGATCATTCTTTATCAGGGCAGGAACGAACCCATAGACGAGAAGAAGATCATCGCCTTTGTAGTAAATTCGGCCATGGTCCTGCTGATCGTAGCCATTCTTCTTTCCAATACCCTCTACTAGAAATTCTCTCTTTTCTTAATCGGTCTGTCCCGGATCAGGGATATCGACTATTATCCGCAGTATCCTGCTTCGATATTTTTGTGTTGACCGGGCTAATGGCGAGGTTCTCTATGCCGAAAATTTGTATCTTCTGCTACAAATTTTCAGGACATGAACAATCTCGACAGAAGACGATGGTTAAAGACGATAGGTCTAACCTCAGGATTGACCCTTATGGGTGGCTTGCCGGCGGTCGCCTGGGAGCAAACCGAAGCTAAAACCTCCCTGGCCGGGCCGGTCAGGCTTAGCTCCAATGAAAACCCTTTTGGCCCTTCCAAAAGAGTGAGGTCTGTGATCAGCAACAGCTTTGATATCGCCTGCCGCTATCCTTTCCAATACCTCACCCAACTGGTCACTGAGATCGCAGAAAAAGAAGGGGTCTCCAGGGATTGTGTGGTCGTTACCGGTGGTTCTACGGAAGGCCTGAAAGCGACCGGACTTGTTTACGGATTAGAAGGAGGAGAGGTCATAGCCGCTGATCCCACCTTCCAGTCGCTCCTCACCTATGCCGAGAACTTTGGGGCCTATGTGCACCGGGTTCCCCTCAATGAAAGGATGGAGCACGACCTGGAGGCCATGGCCCGAAGGGTCACCAGCAAGACCCGCCTGGTCTTTCTCTGCAACCCTAACAATCCCACTGGCACCCTTTTAAACAGGGACAATCTAAAGGATTTTTGCCTCTCTCACGAGGATAAGGCCGTCATCTTCAGCGATGAGGCCTATTACGATTTTATCATGGAACCCGATTACCCCTCCATGGTGGAGCTGGTGAAGGAAGGCAGGAATGTTATCGTCTCCAAGACCTTTTCCAAAGTCTATGGCCTTGCCGGGATGCGAATCGGATACCTGATCGCCAGACCCGACATCGCAGACAGGTTGAAAAATGCCGTCATGGCAAATACCAATGTCCTCGCCATCGAAGCTGCCAGGGAGGCCCTGAAGGACGATGACTTCTACAAATTCAGCCTGCAGATGAACGCCGAGGCCAAGCAATATATCTATAAGACCCTGGATGATCTAGACCTGCGGTACATCCCCTCCCATACCAATTTCGTATTCTTTAAGACCGGGCGACAGATCCGTGATGTCATATCAGAGATGCAGAAGGAGAATGTACTCATCGGCAGGCCCTTCCCTCCCATGTATGAGTGGGCCAGGATCAGCACAGGGACCATGGATGAAGTAAAGGAATTTGCCACGGCCCTCAGGAAGGTGATGGCCTGATCTAAACGTGTATTCTACCTGCTTTCCGACCTCAAAATTTGCAGGGGTGGACTGTTCAGTACCGAGCGGCTGTTGAGCATGCCAATAGCGATGACCAGCAGGGTAAGTAAGGGCAATAGAATCAAAAAGGGTTCGACAGAGGGGGTGAAAGGCTCCTCAAATACAAACCTGGCCAGCAGAAAACTCCCCACCAACGAAAGCAATATACCCGTAAGGCTGCCCAGTATCCCCAGGAAGGCGTATTCGTAAAAAGAGATCCGCAGCAGTTGGGAATTCTTCGCTCCCAGGGTCCGCAAAAGGACACTTTCCCGTATTCGCTGGTATTTGCTCGTCCTTACTGCGCCGATCAGTACAATGATGCCCGTAAGTATACTCAGCAGGGCCATGAACCTGATCACAAGGCCTATTTTCTCCAGTATCCCTTCAAGCAGGCTGAGGATCTGCCTCAGGTCGATTATGGATACATTGGGATATTGACTCACGAGTTGTCTCTGCAGGATGGCCGAGCTCTGATCCCCTCCTGTCCGGGTAGACACCACGTGGAACTTAGGGGCATCTTCCAGGACCCCTTTCGGGAAGAGGACCGAAAAGTTCAACTGTATCCTTCCCCAGTCAACCTCCCTGATACTGGCGATCTCCGTGGGTATGCGTACTCCCTGTACGTTGAAGGTAACCTTGTCCCCTACTTCTACCCTGGCATCGGATGCAAAATTTTCAGCTACGGAGATCGGTATGATTTCCTGTTCTCCCGAATTCCCGATCCACTTCCCTGAAATGATCGTTTCACTGGGGATAAGACTGTCCCGGTATGTGACCCGGAATTCGTGGTTCAGGACCCACCGGCCTATGTTGGAAGTGGTATCGTTCCGGATCGCATTGACAGACCGTCCGTTGATCTCATCCACCCTCATGGTAACGATGGGTACGTTACTCAGGACAGGGACCTTGTTTTCTCGTATGGTATTTTCCACGGCGGTGACCTGATCGGTCTGAACATCGAGTAAGATGATATTCGGACTGTTCGCGTCATTGCCGAGGGCAACCTTGCTCAACAGGATATCCCGGCTAAAAAACAGGGTGCTGATCAGGAAGGCCCCTACTCCTACCGATAACAGCAAGACAGAGGTTTGGTTCTGAGGCCTGAACAGATTCAGCATGCTTTGCCTGATGGCAAAGCCGAGTTTCTCCGGAAAATAGCGCCTTACAGTCCACATCAGTATCCTCGCTACGCCGTAGAGCAGCGTAAATGAAACTCCCAGACCGAGTATAAAAAAGAATGAATACTGCCAGCTTCCCAGGATAAGCCGGGCCAGCAATACCAGAAAGAAGAAGATCAGCCCCATGACAGCCAGCTGTGCCTTCCCCGTTTTGGGTTCATCTTCCGACTGTACCCTGAGCACGGACAGAGGCGATACATACCAGGTTCGCAAAAGGGGGATTAAAGCAAACGCTATGCTCATGAAAACCCCCAGGATCAACCCCAGGACTATGGCAGGTAAGGACAGGGAGACATCGACCTCCACGGGCAGGTACTCCTCCAATAAAACCGGAGCAGCCATTTGAAGACCAACCCCCAAAAGTGTTCCCGCAAGTCCGCCTACAGCTCCCAGTCCGGCAACCTGAATGAGAAAGATCTTAAACGTCTGCCGGCGGGAAGCCCCCAGGCATTTCAGCACGGCTATGGACCTTAACTTCCCCTGAATGTACACATGTACCGCACTGGCGATTCCGACGCATCCCAGCAGCAGGGCTATAAAGGCAACGATGTTGAGGAACTTGCCGAAGTTGTTGTACCTCCTGCCCAGCCTCCTGCTTTCGTCGAGGTGCGTATCGAGATCGGCCCCTTCGGCATCGAGCCGGTAATCGATCGCGTCATACAGCGCTTCCAGGTCTTGCCCCTCTCCGGCTACAAAGTAGTATTTGTATTCGACGCGGCTGCCGCGCTGAAGCAATCCTGTCTGGGTGATCTTATCGTAAGGGATAAATACGGCCGGGGCCACGCTGCTACTGAGGGCAGATCTCCCGGGAACACTCTTGAGGGCACCCTCTATGGGCAGGGATATATTCCCAACCTTGATGCTGTCACCGGCGCGGAGGTTTTGCTGAAG